>JASHQV010000031.1 GCA_030038955.1 Solirubrobacteraceae bacterium | reverse complement strand
GCGCGACCACGTACGGCGGCTCGATGCGCAGCTGCGCGGCGAGCGCCGGGGCGCCGCGCGCACGCTCGGGCGCGAACCGTGGCGACAGCGCGTCGGGCGCCACCTGCACGCGCGCGCGATCGATCCCGAAGTACTCGACGATCTGCGTCTTGGTGAACTCAGAGACGGTCGTGATCGCGCGGGCGCGCGACACCGCCGCGCGGATGTTGAGGCGCCATGCGGCGCGTGCCAGCGGGCGGAAGTCCTCGGGATGCAGCTGCGGCGCCAGGTCGTGCAGCGTCAGCACGGTGCGGCCGCCGAACCGCAGCGGCAGCGTGTTGAAGGTGCCATGGAAGATCCCGCCGAAGCGGCGCAGCCACGGTGCGACCGCGAGCTCGAGCCAGCCGAGCCCCGGAACGCGCGGTGGCGCGGACAGCGCCACGCAATGCGCGTGGCGGTCGAGCGGCACCTGCGGCAGCGGGCGGCGCGCGTCAAGCAGCACGAACAGATCGGCGCGATCGCTGAGCTGCGGGATCGCCCCCGCCAGGTAGCGGCCAACGCCGCCGAGTGGAGCGCCCTGCAGCGGGCGCCCGTCGAGCGCGACTCGCAATCTGCCGTCATCCGCGACGGTCGGTCCGTTGCCGGGCGCAACGCGCGGTCTGCTCACGCGCACACCTCGCGGTAGATCTCGAGGTACTGGCGCGCCGCCTCGCTCCAGCTGCGGCCCGCGACGCGCCCGCGACCGGCTTCGCCGAGCCGGCGGCGCAGCGTCTCCTGCCCGCAGATCCGGGACAGCGCCTCGCGCCAGGCACCCACGTCCCGGACGGGCACGATCAGCCCGTCGTCGCCGATCATCTCCGGCAGCCCGCCGCCGTCGCTGCAGACCACCGGCGTCCCGCACGCCATCGCCTCGAGCGGCGGGAACGGCGCCGACTCGTACAGCGAGGGCAGTGCCAGCGCCAGCGCGCCCGAGTACAGCGCCGGCAGCTCGTCCTGCACGCGGCCGATCGCGATCACCTTGCCGCCGCCGCCGCGCCCACCGACCAGGGGCGAACCGGCGAGCTCCTGCCGACTCGGCCCGGCCAGCACCAGCGGCGGGTGCTCGCGGCCGTGCGCCGCCAGCAGGGTCGCGAGGTTCTTGTGCGGCTTGAGCGTGCCGACGTACAGCAGGTAGTCGCGCGGGAGGCCGTAGCGGGCTCGGACCGCGTCGACCGCCGCGGCTGGGGCTCGCCGCCAGCGGGCGTGATCGATCCCGTGCTCGATCACGCGCAGGCGGTCCTCGCCGATGTTGAACGTGTCGCGCAGCTGGCGGGCCGCCAGCGGAGACACGGCGACCAGCCGCCGTGCCTTGCGCACCGCGCCGGGGATCACGGCCCGGTACACCCGGGCGGCGAGCTTGGAGCGCGCGATCGTCGGGTCGAGGTACGGATAGATGTCGTGGACGGTGACCACGACCGGCCGCGCCGTCAGGTACGGGACCGACCAGTTGGGGGCATGGTGGACGCCCGCGCCGACCGCTCGCAGGACACGTGCGAGCGCAAGCTGCTCGGCCGGCAGGAATGGGCGCGCGCCGACGGCGACGTGCGGCCCCGGGGGCTCGGGCCGGCACACGCCCATCCAGTCGCGTGGCGGTCCTGCGGGCCACACGCCGATCACGTCGGCGCCGATCTCGAGCAGGCCCCTCCAGATACCGTCGACCCAGCGGCCGATCCCGGCGAAGCCGATGAAGCGCGCGTCAAGTATGACCCGCGGCGCCAGCGGTGCAGCGGCCTCGCCAGTGGTGAGCCGTTCGATCGCCTGAGTCGTGCTCATCGCCGCGCTCGTCGCGCAAACGTCAGCGTCAGGCGCGTCACTGCCCGCAGCGACACCACTGCCGCCAGCAGCGGCCGCGCCAGCGGATGGCTGCGCGCGCGCAGGTACAGATACATGCCGCGGTGGGCACCGACGATCAGCCGGCCGGGAACCTGGCCTCTGCTGGCGCCCTCCAGGTGCGTGACGTTCGCCGTCGGGCAGAACCAGACTTCCCAGCCGCGGGCCAGCGCCCGCGCACTCCAGTCGAGTCCCTCCCAGTCCAGCGTGAAGCGCTCGTCCTGCAGGCCGATCTCGGCGATCGCCTGCCGGCGCACGAGATAGCAGGCCTCGGCGCCGTGTCCGACCGCGCGCTCCTCGTCGTGTGGCCACTCGTACCACCACATGCCGCCGCCGTGTGCGAAGTGCCGCCCGAGCCGACGGCCGAGCAGTGCCTCCCGTCGCGAGGGGAGCGAGCCGACGGATGCCTGCAGGCCGCCGTCCGGGTAGCGCAGGTTGGCGACGGCGAACGCTGCCCGCTGCCTGCGCGCGAGCACGTCGCGGAGCGCGTCGACCGCCCCGGGCGGGTAGATCACGTCTGGGTTGGAGATCAGCACGCAGCGTCCGGTGGACGCCGCGATCCCCTGGTTGTTGGCCGCCGCCAGACCGCGATTGCGTGGGTTGGCGATCACGCGGACGGACGGGAGCTCGCGCAGGATGCGCGCGACGCTGCCGTCGCTCGAGCCGTTGTCGACAACGATCGCCTCCCAGTCGCACGTGGGCGGATTCGCGTGCAGCGAGCGTAGGCAGGCGAGCAGCGCGGTGCCGGCATTCCAGCTGACGATCACGACGCTGAGCTCAGGCCTGACGGTCCCGGCTGCGCGCAGCTCGGGCGATGCAGCGGCCGCGGCGCCGGCGGCATCGCGCGCGGCGACCGGCACACCGGCGTTACCTGGATCAACGCTGGTGGTCTGTGCCACGCAGAACTAAACGATGGTCCGTGGCAGAACCGTCGAGGCAAATTGATCAGCGGCGCGAAAGCAGCACGGTGGCATCGACGTTTGCTCGGCATGGAGGAGCTGAGAGGGCTGATCCTGGCCGCTACATCGAGCGCGGAAGACGATCTCGCGATCAGG
Source organism: Solirubrobacteraceae bacterium (assembly GCA_030038955.1). GTDB lineage: Bacteria > Actinomycetota > Thermoleophilia > Solirubrobacterales > Solirubrobacteraceae > Palsa-465. The sequence goes on along the minus strand of JASHQV010000031.1, from coordinate 2,878 downwards.
CTCCAGGCGCGCTCGCGCTACGCGCTGCCGCTTGCCAACCGGGCGCTGATTCGCTACGGCGCCGAGGCGCTGACCGCGTCGGGCGTGCGCGTGATCGCGGTGGCCGTGTCAGCTGCCACGGTCGCTGACGTGGGCGAGTGGATCGGCGACGGCACCCGCTTCAGCGCGCGCTTCCACTACATCGAGGTGCCCGACAGCGCGACGCCGCTGCAGATGCTGCTGGCGGCGCGCGACGAGCTGGGCACGCACCCGCTGATCGTCCACTGCGGTGACGCGCTGCTGACGGGCGGCCTCGCAGCGGTGCTGGTCGAGTATCAGCGCATCCGCCCGCCCGTGCTGCTGGTCAGCGAACGCTCGCGCGCGCATCCGGAGCTGCTGCACGCCGGCGTGCGCGGCTCCGACCGTCGCGAGCACCCGCTCGACGGACTCGACCACGTGGCGCCAGTGGCGATCCTGTCGGTGGACGCGCTGCGGGAGCTCGACGCCTTTAGCGCCGAGACGGCCAGCGTCGGCGGCACCGTCGCCGCGCTTGCCGAGGCGGGCATGGACGTCTCCGGCCTGGCGCTCGACGGATGCTGGTGCTACGCACCCGATTGCGACCATCTGCTCGAGGGCAACCGGATGATCCTCGACCAGCTGCCGCACATCCCGCCGGAGCTCGAGCCCGATGGCGTCCGGATCGACGGCAGGGTGGCGATCCACCCGGGCGCGAAGATCGAACGCGTGACGATCAGAGGCCCCGCTGTGATCGGCGGCGGCGCCGAGGTGCTCGACACGTTCATCGGGCCGTACACGGCGATCGGCGCGGGCGTCCAGCTGGAGGGCGCCGAGATCGAGCATTCGATCGTGCTCGAAGGCGCCTCAGTTCAGCACGTCGGCCAGCGGATCGAGGCCAGCGTGATCGGCTCGGGAGCCAGCATCACGCGCGATTTCGGGATGCCAACGGCGATGCGGCTCCGCGTCGGCCGCAACTCCACGGTCATGCTCGGCTAGTGTCGCAAGTCATAAATTCGACGGCTCACGACACTAGCTCGCTGGCGCCAGCTCTCGCCACACCAGCTTCGAGATCCGACCGATCGTGGTGATCCCGTATGCCTCGCTCGGGTCGTGGGCCGTCAGCACGGCCACGAGGTAGTCACGCCCGTCGCCCTTGATCCGTCCGATGCTGTTGATCTCCCAGTCGCTGTAGTTGATCAGCGGCACCCAGCCGTTCTTCAGGGCGATGCTCACGCCGGCCGGCACGCCGGCGCTGACTCCCCAGTCCTGATCGGCCTCGACGCTCTCCATCAGATGCAGCTCATAGCGTCGTGAGCGCGAGTCGAGCAGTGAATGCCGCTCCTCCAGCTCGCGCAGCAGCCGGATCTGGTCGGCCGCGGAGGTGAGGCTCTCGCCCCAGTAGCCGTCGGTGTTCAGCCTGGTCTGCGTCAGGCCGGCGCGAGCGTTGTAGCGACCGACGCCCGAGCTGCCCCCCACGTCGTCCCACAGCGTTGTTGCCGCCGAGTCGCTGCTGTTCTCGATCATCGTCTGAGCCAGGTCAGCCGTCTCCTGATCGAGTGGGGTCCTCGTCTTCATCGCGCGGTACAGGAGCGTTTCCAGGATGTCCACCTTGATGATGCTTGCCGTCTGGTCGCGTGCCCTTGGATGCAGCAGCCATTCCTGACCGGTCCGCAGGTCGTCGACGGCGACGCTGACCGAGCCTCGCCGTGAGCCGACAAGCCGTCTCACCGGCGTGGTGGTGAGGGGATCCGTCAGCTTTCGCGCCGCGGCCGGCTGCCCGGCTTGCACGGCGCTGACGTCGCGCGCCCGCCGCGAAGCGCGCCCACGGCTGCCGTCCAGCTTTCGCGATGTGGCCCGCCGCCCGGTTCGCGCGGCCTGTTGCCGAGCATGTGCGTGGCCGTCCAGCGCAAACACGCTGACGAGCAGCACGACTGCTATCCCGGCGGTCAGGCCGAGCAGGATCGAGCGTTGTCTGAACCTGCTCACAGTCCTTCGGGGTGCGGGATCCGATTGAACTTGGCCACGTATGCCGCGCTTGGGCGCGGCATACGGTGAGCTCCGGCACTGGTCGTACCGCCGGACACCCGCCACTGTCCGTCGATGTCGATGATCACGTGGTCCTCGTCGAGGCTATGGCCATCTCTCCGATCAAGATCGTAACCCAATGGCCCACCCCGGCTCGGATCCTTGGGGCGGACGGCAGCGTTTGCGTGTCTCCCGACGTGGTCAGATACCCGGCCGCGTGCAGGACGGTTGAGACGAGCCCTCAGCAGTCGTAGCCCGCGTCGGGCCGGCGGGCCTCGCGGCTGCCCCCCGCAACGATCACGTAGGCGTGCGTCGCTGACCACCCTGAGTGCCGGCTGCCCCAAACGTACGGATCGCCGTTCAGCAGATGGGCCACGGTCAGCGTGTCGTCGAGCTTCTGGCGCGCTCCCGCCTTCGGACGCAGCTTGTGATCGACGATCGCCCGTCACATCGAGACCTCCCAGGCGGTCGATCATCTCCCAGGCGGTGCTGTCGATGGCCCTGGCGTGCGAGCTTGGTCTCGCGTGACCGCGAGCCGCCCGGTCATCATCGGCGATCTGGACGGCCACGATGCTCACCGTCGCCGGCATGCGTACCACGAACTCGTCCTGTTCGAGCATCAGGTCACGTAGCTCTCGACCGCCGCCCGTGGAGCAAGGTCAGTGTGGATTGCTGACTACCAGTGACTTCCGCAGTGGTGTCAACTGGGCGGTATGCGAACCAATCGTTCGCGGCGCCAGTTCTCGATCTGTCCTGATCTGCGAGCGGTCATCCCAGCGCCACGACGTCAGGGGATGGCCCGTCTGTTGGTCGCGGTCGGCTTGAGTGATCCGTTGCAGGCGAGTCGTCCGGGGCC
>JASHQV010000328.1 GCA_030038955.1 Solirubrobacteraceae bacterium | reverse complement strand
ACCCCCGACCCCCTCCCCTTACCCCTCCCCCTGACGATGTCGCTGTCGATCCTGATTTGGTTGCCGCTGGCCGTGTCGATCGTGGCCGCGCTGCTGCCGACTCGGCTCGTCGGCCGCGCGGTGGCGCTCGGCAGCCTCGCGCCGCTGGCCGTCGCCTGCGACTTCATGGCGCGCTTTGACGCCGGCCGCGCCGGCCTGCAGTTCGTCACCGACAAGCTCTGGATCGGCTCGCTTGGGATCCACTACAAGCTCGGGATCAACGGCCTGAACATCGTCCTCGTGCTGCTCACGGCGTTGCTGTTCACGGTCGCGCTGTTGTGGTCGGCAGCCCGCGAGCTCGACCGCTCACGCCTCTACTACTTGCACTTCGGGATTGCCGAGAGCGCCGTCCTGGGGGCGTTCTGCGCCCAGGACCTGATCCTGTTCGTCGCCTTCTTCGATCTGATGCTGATCCCGTTCTACTTCCTCGTCGGGATGTGGAGCCCTGCGCCGCGCGACGAGCGCGTGCGGGCGACGCTGAAGCTCGTGATCTACACGATGTTCGGCTCGTTCCTGATGCTGGTCGCCGCGGTCGCAACCGGCGTGATCGACGCCGGCTCGCTCGGCGGACACCTGAACTTCACCTTCTCGGCACTGTCGCGCGTGCACCTGTCGCACAGCTCGCAGGACTGGCTGTTCCTCTGCTTCGCCGCCGCCTTCTTGCTGAAGATGCCGCTGGTCCCGTTCCACGGCTGGGTGCGGGACGCCTACAAGGCGATGCCGATTCCGGCGGTGGCTGTGTTCTCGGGGATCCTCTCGAAGGTCGCCGCGTACGGCTTCTTGCGGATCGTGCTGCCGCTGTTCCCGTACGCCTCGCGCCACTACCAGCTGCTGATGCTGCTGATCGCTTTGGTCTCGATTGTGTGGGCGACGTCGCTGGCGTTCACCACCCGCGACGCGCGTCTGGTCGTGACCTACTCGAGCGTCGCCCAGCTGGCGTTCATCACGCTGGGGATCTTCTCGCTGCGTCCCGACGGCGGCCAGGGAGCGCTGCTGCAGATGCTCAACCACGGGCTCGTCACCGCCGCCGGCTTCTTCGTGGTCGCGGCGGTGGCGGCACGATGCGGCGGCAGCGAGAGCCTCGACGACATGAGCGGCGTGGCGTTCCGGGCGCCGGTGCTGGCCGGCCTGTTCCTGGTGATCGCGCTGGCGACGCTGGCGATGCCTGGCTCCTCCAACTTCATCGGCGAGTTCATGATCATGCTCGGCGCCTTCCAGGCGAAGACCGCGATCGCAGTGATCGCCTTCCTTGGCGTCGTCGGCGCCTCGTTCTACGCGCTGCGACTGTTCATCGGCGCGATGCACAACCGCGTCGGCGGGGGTGTCTCCTCGCGCGAGATCGCGCCGCGTGAGGCGGTCGCGATCGTGCCGCTGACGCTGGTCGTGCTGGCGCTGGCGTTCTTCCCGCAGTTCGGGCTGCAGCGCTCCGAGCGATCGCTCAAGGCGACGGTCACGGCGGTCGAGTCCGGGGCGGGGTCGAGGTCGGGCGGCACCGGCGGCGGCGTGGTCGCCTCGTCTACTGGCGGCGCGGCGGCGGCTTCCTCGCACGCGACCGCGGGTGGCGCAGTGGCGGCTTCCTCGCAGGCGACCGCTGGCGGCAGCGTGGTCGTAGCGACGGCGACGAACGGCGGTGCACCGTGACGCGGCCCGACCACGGCGTGATCGTGACCGTCGCCGGTCACGTCCACGGCCCGTACATCGACTGGGCCTCGTTGTCGCCGCTGATCGTGCTGGCCGGCGGCGCCCTGGTCGTGCTGCTGCTCGGGCTGCTGCGCTCCGAGGTGGTGCGCCGGCAGCTCGTCCCGGCGGTGGCGCTGGTGGCGCTGGCGGGCGCGATCGGAACCGAGATCTGGCGCTTCACCGACGCCGCCACGATCATCTCAGGTGCCCTGCGCATCGACGACCTGGCGATCCTGATCGACCTGGTCTGCGCGGTGTCGGCGATCACCGCGGTGATCATGTCGTGGCGGGCGGTGGCCCCGAGACAGGCCGGGCAGGGTGAGTACTACTCGCTGCTGCTGTTCAGCGTGTTCGGGATGGCGATCCTGTCGTCCGCCCAGGACCTGATCACGCTGTTCCTCGGGATCGAGATGCTGTCGATCCCGCTGTATGTGCTGTGTGCCTGCGAGTATCGCCGCGAGGGCTCGCTCGAGTCGGGGCTGAAGTACCTGGTGATCGGGTCGGTCGGGTCGGCGACGCTCGCCTACGGTCTGGCGATGGTGTACGGAGCCACCGGGCAGACCGGGTTCGCCAAGATCGCGGCGCACCTGTTCGGCAGCAGCCTGCTGAGCGATCCGTTGCTGCTGACCGGGCTGGGTCTGGTGATCGTCGGCTTTGCCTTCAAGGGCTCGGTAGCGCCGTTCCACCAGTGGACGCCCGACGTCTACGAGGGCGCGCCGACGCCCGTGACGGCGTTGATGGCAACGGCCACGAAGGCGGCGGCAATGGCGATCTTCCTGCGCTTCTTCGATGTCGCTGCGTTCGCCGCCAGGGACACGTGGCAGCCGGCGATCGCAGTGATCGCCGGGATCACGATCATCGTCGGCAACGTCGGGGCGCTGCCGCAGACCTCGATGAAGCGGATGCTCGGCTACTCCGGCGTCGCCCAGGCCGGCTACGTGCTCGCCGGGGTCGTGGTCGCCACCCGCCTCGGCGTGTCGGCGGCCGTGCTCTACCTGGGCGTGTACATGGCGATGAACCTGGCGGCGTTCGCGGTCGTCCACGCGCGCGAGCGCGTCACCGGCGACGACCAGCTCCAGGGCCTCGCCGGGCTCGGGTCCGAGAACCCGTGGCTCGCGTGGCCGTTGACGATCGGCATGCTGGGGCTGGCCGGGATCCCCGGCACGGTCGGGTTCGTCGGCAAGTTCCAGCTGCTGCACGCGCTCATCGGCGGCCACTACACGTGGCTGGCGATCGTGCTGGTGGTCGGCTCGATGATCTCGCTCGGCTACTACCTGCGGGTGGTGGCGACGATGTGGATGTCGCCCGCTGCGGCGTCCACCGACCAGCGCCGCGAGCTGCGGCTGGCGCCGATCGCCGGCGGCTCGCCGGAGCTGGACGACCCGGACGGCGGCGACCCACTGCCAGGCGACGAGGGCGCGGGGCAGGCGGGCGCACAGTCGCCCGGTGCGGCGCGCGCGCAGGAGGCCGCGGCGCCAGTCGCTACAGCCGACACCACCACGGTGCGCTCCCGGATGATCGCCCAGCCCGAGCTGACGGTCCTGGCGGTCGTGT
>JASHQV010000327.1 GCA_030038955.1 Solirubrobacteraceae bacterium | reverse complement strand
CGGCACCGGCGGTCGCTCGCGCGCCGGCTCGCTCGTCCTGCTGGCCGCCCGGCGCCCGGCGGCGGCGAACCGCTTCCTCGCGGGGCTGAGGGCGGTGAGCACGAGCTCGTACCGGGGCATGCAGGTGAGGCAGCTGCCCGGGTCGACGTACGTAGCGCTGCTCGGCCGCTATCTCGTCCTCGGACAGGCGGCAAGCGTGCGCGAGGCGATCGATGTCCACCGCGGCGCCCCCTCGCTGGCGAGGGCGCGCGCCTACCGTCTGGCGCTGGCCGGGCAGCCTCCCGGCCGGGTGCTCGACCTGTATGCGCCGTCGGATGGGATCGCCGCCCTGCTCGGCGGCAGCGGCGGTCTGCTGGGAGCGGTCCGCGAGCTGCTCGCCGGGCCCGGGCTGGCGTCGGTCAGCGCGTCGCTGTCAGCGGCTCCTGGCGGTCTGCGCCTGCGAGTGGACCGCGTGTTCGGGTCGGCCGCCGGACGCACGACCGGCGGCACGCTGGGGACGGCGCTGCTGCGACGCGTGCCGGCGGACACCGCGTTCGCGGCCGATCTGGACGGCCTTCCGACGTCGGCGCCGCGGCTGCTGGCGGCCGCCAGCCAGCTCGGCGTCGGCGCCGCGGTCGGGCCGCTGCTGTCGCGGCTGGGTGACGCCCTGCGGGCCGAGAAGTTCGACCTCCAGGCGCTGCTCGGCCTGTTCGGCGGGTCCTCGGTCGTGGCCGTGACCGGCGCGGCCGGCGGCTCGCCGTCGCTACTGGTGCTGACGCGAGCCAGGCATCCCACGCAGGCGAGGATCGAGCTGGCCGACCTCGAGCCGTCGCTCGTCGCGCTGTTCCCGGCGGCCGGCGCGGGGCCCGGCATGGCGCCGCTGTTCAGCGGCCGCCAGCTCGATGGGATCACCGACCACGAGCTGCAGCTGAGCCCGGGGCTGCAGCTCGACTACGCGGTGTGGCACGGCCTGATCGGGATCTCGACGAGCGTTTCGACGCTCGTCTCGCTGACCCGCCGCGGCGACTCGCTCGGCGCCACCCCTGAGCTGCGTACGGCCTTCGGGGAGTCCGACGTCCGCTCCGGCTCGCTAGTCTTTGCCAACCTGAAGGCGCTGATCGGACTCGGCGAGCGGACCGGCCTGCTGCACGGCCCGGCGTTTGCCCGCCTCGCACCCGACCTGGAGCGGATCCAGGTGATCGGCGTGCGGTCCCGCAGCGGCCGGACCGGTTCGACCTCGGAGCTGTATCTCAAGATCCCATGAGCACCCACGCAGACAGCGAGTTCCTGTTCACCTCGGAGTCGGTCACCGAAGGACATCCCGACAAGATCGCCGACCAGATCTCCGACGGCGTGCTCGATGCCGTGCTGCGGGACGATCCGCAGGGGCACGTGGCCTGCGAGACGCTGGTCAACACCGGCCTCGTGGTGGTCTCCGGCGAGATCACGACCGACACCTACGTGGACATCCAGGAGGTTACGCGCGAGACGATCCGGCGGATCGGCTACACCGACGCGACCTACGGCTTCGACTGCAACACGTGTGCGGTGATCAACACGATCGACAAGCAATCCCCCGACATCGCCCAGGGGGTCGCGCAGGCCTACGAATCGCGTACCAATCCGGGCGACGAAGACGCGCTCGACCTCGCCGGCGCCGGCGATCAGGGGATGATGTTCGGCTACGCCACGAACGAGACCGAGGAGTTGATGCCGCTGCCGATCTCGCTGGCCCACCAGCTGGCCAAGCGGCTCGCGGACGTGCGCAAGGAGGGGATCGTTCCGTACCTGCGACCGGACGGCAAGACGCAGGTGACCGTTCGCTACGTCGACGGCCGGCCGGTGCAGATCGAGAAGCTGCTGATCTCCACCCAGCACCGCGACGGCTCCGAGGCGCTGATCAAGGAGGATCTGTGGGAGCACGTGGTCGAGCCGGTGCTGCCACCCGAGCTGTTCGACGCCCAGAAGCTGTATCGCAATTTCCTCGTCAATCCGACGGGTCGCTTCGTGATCGGCGGGCCGATGGGCGATTGCGGGATGACCGGCCGGAAGATCATCGTCGACACCTATGGCGGCACGGCTCGTCACGGCGGCGGCGCCTTCTCCGGCAAGGACCCGTCGAAGGTCGATCGCTCCGCCTCCTACGCGGCGCGCTACGTGGCGAAGAACATGGTCGCGGCGGGACTCGCCGATCGACTCGAGCTGCAGGTCGCCTACGCGATCGGCGTCGCGCGTCCGCTGTCGGTGATGATCGAGACGTTCGGCACCGAGAAGGTTGGACGCGCGAAGCTGCTGGAGCTGGTCGAGGAGCACTTCGACCTGCGTCCCGCCGCGATCCGCGAGTACTTGAAGCTGCACCGGCCGATCTACCAGAAGACCGCCGCGTATGGCCACTTCGGGCGCGAGGAGCCGGACTTCACGTGGGAGCGGACCGACAAGGTGGCGACGCTGCGCAGCGCCGCCGGGCTGACCGAGTCTGACGCTGCCTCAGTCGGCGCCTGACCGCGCCCGGGCGGACCTCGAGTCGCCCATGATCGCCCGCGTCCTGCCGCTCACCCGAACGCGGGCGGTGCGTGGCCTGTTCGACTACCGCCTGCCCGTCGCCGCCGGGCGCGCCGACGACGACGCCGGCGGCCCTGACGGCGACGACGGCAGCGGCCGCGGCGACCAGGTGGACGACCCAATTGGCGTCGGCTCGCTCGTGCGCGTTCCGTTCGCGGGGCGTCGACTGGCGGGCGTCGTCGCCGAGCTGGCCGATCGCTCCGAGCTCAGCGACGATCGGCTGGCGACGATCGGGTCGGTGCTGCCGGCGCGGCTCCCGGCCGACCTCGTCGAGCTGGCGATGTGGATGGCGGCGGAGTACTGCTCCACGCCCGCACGAGCGCTGTCGGTGATCCTGCCGGCGGGCGCCGAGCGCGGCCTGCGCGAGCGGCGGCTGCTGGTCGCGTCACTCACCCCGCCGGGCCGTGCGGCCGCGGAGCAGGGGGCGGCGCCCGCGACCGGGCGGCGACTGACC
>JASHQV010000326.1 GCA_030038955.1 Solirubrobacteraceae bacterium | reverse complement strand
TCGACCCAGGTGTGGGCGTCGATGTCGGAGACCACGTAGGAGTGGGTCGAGGAGTCGTAGGTCCCGGTCGTGAAGCCGGCGGCGACGCGAGCGGGAATCCCTCCCATGCGCAGCAGCAGCGCCATCGCGCCGGCGAACTGCTGGCAGTAGCCCTCGTGGCTGTCGAGCAGGAAGGTCAGCAACGGGTAGGTGCCGGTGGGCGGACTCTGGTCGTAGGTGAAGCCGCGGCTGAGGTAGCGCATGGCCGCGCGGACGTAGCCGTACGGGGTGTCGACGCCGGCTCTGAGCCGCTCGGCCAGGCGGAACACTGGCGCGTACGGAGAGCTGCGCAGCAGCGCCGTCGCGGTGGCTGCGCTGGCCCCGCCGGACGCGCTCACGCGCTGCCGCGATCCGAACGGCATGAACTGCACCGGCTCGGACGCCGAGGCGGTGGGCTGGCGGCTGTCGGTGGCGGCCGGCAGCAGCAGCTGCAGCTCGGGCGCGAGCTCGTTCATCGGATAGCTGGCGGGCGCGTTCGTCAGCTGCGCGCGGCTCGGCGATGGTGCGTACACCTCGACCCGGTAGCTGGCGCCGGGTCCCAGCGTCTCCGCGGAGATCCAGGTGCCGGCGGCGCTGCCTGGAAGCAGCGACAGGCTGAACGCCGGCTGCGGCGCGCTGGCGACGCCGGCGGCGATGATCTCGTTGCTGTACATGTCCTTGAGCGTCACGGTCAGCGACTCGCTCCAGCGGGCGAGGCTGGACCTGCTCACCCCGACCGTGGTCTGCCACCCGGCTCCAACCGACGAGGACACCCACGCGCGGCCGTTGAACAGGTCGAGGTCCTCCGCCTTCCAGTAGCTGCGGAACCGCGCCTGCACGGTCATCACCTCGGTGCCGACGTGCGGCCAGCTCAGCGGCCCATACGTCTGCGCCCAGCTGAATCGCTCAGCGGCCCCGATCCTCGCCGTCCCGAGCGCCTTGACGTTGATCCACGGTTGCGCCTGCTCGATCCGCGGGGCCAGCACCAGCGCCACCACGGCCGCTGCTCCCGCGAAGCCGACCGCCCCACCGGCGCGCGCCGCCGGGACGCGCTCGGAGAACAGGAAGGCAACCAGCGCCACCAGCAGGATCGCCCCATGCAGGCCGGGCAGGCGAGGCTCGGCGAGCGCCGACGGCACGATCGCGAGCACGACCAGCGGGATCGCGGCGGCCAGCAGGCGCCCCTGCCCGATCCGCGGCCTGCTCGTGCACAGGGCAAGCGCCGCGGCCGCGAGCAGCACGCCGGCGCCGAGCATGATCACCGCCGCGGTCGCCGGCTGCTGGCCGTGGTAGGGGACGATCACGTGCGGCAGCGACGCCAGCCCGTTCCCGATCGCGCGTGCCAGCCGGGCGATCCGGAGCCTCACCAGCCAGTCGAGCGGGAACCCCGACACGGGGAACAGCGCCAGCGCCGCCACGAGCATCGCGAGCCGGGCCGCCACCCGTGCCGCCAGCCGGGTGGCGGCCCGCCAGCTGCCGGCCAAAGCGATCACCAGCGTCAGCGCCAGCAGCCCGAAGACGCGCCCTGCGACGGCGGTGGCGAGCATCGTCGCCCAGCGGAGGCTGCCGTAGATCGCCAGCACCATGAATGCGCTCAGCACCATCCTGCGCCCTCCGGGTGCGGCGGCTGGCTGCGCGATTGGCTGCTCGATGCGACCGCGCCCGAGAACCGCGAACTGGGCCGTGTTCATGCCGCCGCCCCTTCCCCCGTGTTCATGCTGCCGCCCCGTCCCCCGTGTTCATGCCGCCGCCCCGTCCCGCAGGTTGCGCGTGCGGGAGCGCAGCAGCACGCCGGAGCAGCCTGACACCTCGAAGCTGCTGGGGAGCTCGAGGCTGGCGGCGAGGCGGTGCGGCAGCACCAGCACGAGCTGGCTGGCGCGCGTCCCGGTGGCGTTGAGCGCGGTCTGCGCAGCCTCCGCGCGAGCCGCCACGTACACGACCGGCGCCCGCACCGATCGCAGCAGCAGCAGCGCCGGACCGCGGCGGCTGCCGGCTTCGACCAGCGCCAGCCGCGTGTGGATCGCGGGCCAGGCAGCGAGATCGCCGGCGAGCGGCATCGGTGTGCGCTCGCCGGGCAGCAGCACGCTGCAGCCGCCGGCGCGGCCCAGCTCGAGCGTCAGCGACGCCGTCGCCCGCACGGCCGCGTCGAGCAGCTCCGGCTCCGCGTTCGCGCCGACGCCTGCGTCGAGCACGACCAGCGGCAACGACTGCGGCTCCGACACCAGGCGCCGCTCCAGCAAGCCGGCGCCCCGGGCCAGCGCCGGCCAGTGGATGCGCGAGGCCGGCGTTCCCGGCATGTACTCGCGCAGCCCGTCGATCTCGCCCGCTCCGAGCGGCTCACGCAGGGAGCGGGAGGCGTGGCCGGAGCTGGCGTGCTGCTGGGCGTGGCGCGCCCAGGCGACCGGCTCGGTGCGGGGCAGCACGAGCAGCTCGTCGGCGTGCCCGAACCCGGAGCGGGTGACCTGCGCGAGCGCCAGCGGATCGCTCAGCGTCAGCGCCGGCGGTGCGAACCGGTGGCGTCCGCGACGGGCGAGGCGCACGACCACCCGCAGCCGCACGCGCCGGCGGCCAGCCAGCACCGACAGCGGCTCGGCGACCGACACCGAGGTCCCGGCCAGCTGGTCGTGCAGCTGTGCGCCCGGCAGCCCGAACCAGCCGCGGCGGATCTCGATGATCGCCTCGAACGGCTCCTCCTCGACGGTCCTGACGAGCTCGAGCTCACGGTGCAGGACGGCTCCACGCGCCGCCGCCAGCACCCACAGCGGCGCCAGCACCGCAAGCGCGGCAAAGCCGACGCCGACGACGAACAGCGGCACCGCGGCGAACGCCCGGGCCGCCAGCAGGGTCGCGCCGGCCAGCGCCAGCACACGGACCGCGGGTCTGCACCGGATCCGAGTCACGGCTCGCTCCGGCGCTGGCCCTCGAGACCGAGGTGAGGGCCGTCGCGGACGGGTCGCGGGCCGCTCGGCGTCAGCGCGCGCGGGTGCCCGCCACAGCATCGGCGATCACATCCTCGGCGGTCGCGTGCGGGGCGTCCGGCGCCAGCATCAGGCGGTGGGCGAGCAGCGGCTGGGCGAGCTCCTGGACGTCGTCGGGCAGCGCGTGGTCGCGGCCGCGGATCATCGCCAGCGCCTTGGCGGCGCGCAGCAGCATCAGCCCCGCCCGCGGGCTGGCGCCGAGCTCCACGCGCGGGTCGTCGCGGGTGCGCCACAGCAGCGCCACCACGTAGTCGCGCAGCGCCGGCGCGACGTGCAAATTGCGGGCGGCATCCTGAGCCGCCAGCAGCTCGGCGGCGCCGGCCACCGGCTGCAGCGAGCTAAGCGGCTCCTGCTGCTCGTGGTCGGACAGCATGCTGGCCTCCGCCTGCCGGTCGGGGTAGCCGATCGAGACGCGCACCATGAAGCGGTCGACCTGGGCCTCGGGCAGCGGGTAGGTGCCCTCGTACTCGACCGGGTTCTGGGTCGCGAGCACGAGGAACGGCCGCGCCAGCTCGTGCGTGTGCGCATCCACGGTGACGCGGCGCTCCTGCATGCACTCGAGCAGGCCCGACTGGGTCTTCGGCGACGCACGGTTGATCTCGTCGACCAGCACGACGTTGGCGAACACGGGCCCGGGACGGAACTCGAAGCGCTGCTCGCGCTGGTCGTACATGTTGACGCCGACGACGTCGGCCGGCAGCAGGTCGGAGGTGCACTGGATCCGCGCGAACTGGCAGTCGAGCGAGCGGGCGATCGCGCGCGCCAGCGTCGTCTTGCCGACCCCGGGGTAGTCCTCGATCAGCACGTGTCCCTCGGCCAGCAGCGCGACGATCACGTGCTCGAGCACCCGTGACGGGATCTGCACGGCGCGCGCGACGTTGTCGTGCAGGCGCGCGGCCAGGTCGGCGCCGTTCGCCGGGCGGGCAGTGTCCTTGGACCCAGCCCGGGGGCTAGCGCGGCGTCGCGCCGACTGAGGTTGCTCGAGTGGCTCCATCGTCCTCCGCTCGCGTCGTCTCCCGCAGGCGCTGCAGCTCGTCCAGCACCTGATCGGCGACCACGGACTTGTCGCTGCGGGAGATCGTACGCTCGTGACCGTCGCGGCTGATCAGCGTGACCTCGTTGTGCAAGGAGTCGAAGCCGATGTCGGCCCGCGCGATGTCGTTGACGACGACCAGGTCGAGGCGCTTGCGGGCGAGCTTCGCGCGCCCCTGCTCGACCGCCTCGGAGCCGTGCTCGGCCGCGAACCCGACCAG
>JASHQV010000325.1 GCA_030038955.1 Solirubrobacteraceae bacterium | reverse complement strand
ACGGGAAGCCGTACACGGTCGCGACCTCGACGCTACCGACCGGGCTGAAGGTGACACCCACGGGCGTCAGCGTGCTCGCGGCCGGCCTGGCCCCCACCTGCGCCGGATGAGCAGCTCCCGTCCCCGAGCGGGGATCCTCGTGACCGGCACGGAGGTGCTGACCGGGATCATCTCCGACCGCAACGGTCCCTGGCTATCGCAGCAGCTGGCGGCACTGGGAGTCGACGTCGTGGTGATCGAGGTGGTCGGCGACCGGCCCGGGGAGCTGCTGCATGCGCTCGAGCGGATGGCCGCGGACGAGCTCGCGCTGGTCGTCACCAGTGGCGGTCTCGGACCGACCGCCGACGACCTCACCGCCGAGGTCGTCGGGCGCTTCGCGGGGAGGGAGATGGTGCTCGACGTGCAGCTGGAGCAGCGGATCGCCGAGATCCTGAAGCCGCTGATGGCACGCTGGCACGGCGTCGACCCCGAGGCGGTGCGGGCGTCCAACCGCAAGCAGGCGGTGATCCCGCAGGGGGCGACCGTGCTCGAGCCGGTGGGCACGGCGCCGGGGTTGGTGGTGGAGCCGGCTGCTGCAGATGGCACCGGCGAGAGGGCCCGATCGGGTCGCGCGGACACGGCGGCTGCCGGCGCGGGGGACGCCGCCGGGCCGACCGTGGTCGTGCTGCCCGGACCGCCGCGAGAGCTGCAGGAGATGTGGCCGGCGGCCGTCGAGACGGACGCGTTCCGGCGCGCGATCGCCGGCGCGCCCGAGTACCGGCAGCGGATCGTGCGCCTGTTCGGGATCCCGGAGTCGGAGATCGCCGCCACTCTGCGCGCGGCCCCACAGGCAGGGGTCGCGCTGGACGGGCTCGAGATCACCACCTGCCTGCGGCGTGGCGAGATCGAGATCGCAACCCGCTTCGACCCGGCGATCGCCGAGCGCTACGAGGCGCTGATCGAGTTCATCGGCCAGCGCCACGCCGGCAACCTGTTCTCGCGCGATGGGTCGACGATCGATCAACAGGTGGCGGAGCTGCTGCGCGGCATGATGATCGCCGTGGCCGAGTCGTGCACGGGCGGGCTGATGGCGGCCCGCCTGACCGAGCTGCCGGGATCGTCGGCGTACTTCGCCGGCGGCATCGTCGCCTACAGCAACGAGGCGAAGACCGCGCTGGTCGGCGTCGAACCGGTGCTGATCGAGCGCCACGGCGCGGTCTCGGGGGAGGTGGCGGCGGCGCTCGCCAGTGGCGCCAGGGAGCGCTTCAGCGCGTCCGTCGGCGTCGGCATCACAGGGATCGCCGGCCCCGGCGGCGGCAGCGAGGAGAAGCCCGTCGGCCTCGTATGCTTCTCGGTCGCCGGACCCGGACAGGGCTACCTCACCCGCAGCGCCAAGCTGCCGGGCGATCGCGCCGACGTCCGCGACCGCTCGACGACGGTGGCGTTGCACCTGGTGGCGCGGGCGCTGCGCGGCGAGCGCGACTGAGCCTTGGCGGCGGTCGCGCTGCGACTGTTCGTCGCCCTCGAGCTGCCGGCCGAGGTGCGGGGAGCGTTGGCCAGATGGCAGGCGACGCTGCACGACGACACGCGGCTGGGGCTCCGCGCGGTGGCGCCGGAGGCGCTGCACGCGACCCTGTGCTTCCTCGGGTCGCGCCCTCTTAGTCAAGTGGAGGACGTGGCGCGCGCCTGCGACCGCGTGCGCCGCCTGCCTGTACGGCAGCTGTCGCTTGGAGAGGCGCTGTGGCTTCCGCCACGGGGCCCGCGGGTCCTCGCGATCTCGCTGGTCGATCGGATCGGCGAGCTCGTGATCCTCCAGACCGAGCTGCGCGGCGCGCTGGTGGCCGCCGGGCTGATCGTGCCCGAGCGGCGCCCGTTCCTCGCGCACGTGAGCGTCGCGCGGCTGCGCCGGGCTGCGGTTGCGGGCACGCCTCGGCCCGCGGCGACGCATCTGCCTGAGCCGCCGCCACAGCGACCGTTCGACGCCCGGCGCGTGATCCTGTACCGCTCGCATCTCGGCCGCGGGCCGGCTCGGTATGAAGCGTTGCACCAGGTGGAGCTCGCTCGGAGATAATCTCGGCGGTGCAGACAGACACTCTCACGAGGCCGGTGATCGGCCTGTACGTGGTGCGAACCGTGCTGCTGGCAGCGGTGTTCGTGGTCCTGCTGCTGTCGATTCTGCGACTGCAAGCCGACGTCGATCGCACGCACAGCGCCGCCAACCTGGCGCTCGACGCGGCCGCGGTCGATCGAACCACCGCGAGCATGCAGGCGGCGCTGCGCGGATACCTGCTGGTTCAGCAGTCCTCATACCTGTTCACCCTCGCCACGACTCGGGCCACGCTGAACAGCGAGCTGACGACGCTGCGGCGAGCGACGGACAACCACGCCGAGGCCGCCACGGTGCGGCAGGTCACGGGCGAGCTGAGTGCCTACACGTCCGGCTTCTCGGCGCCGATCATGCTGCTCACGGGTCACCTGCCGCGTCGTGAGACGGTGACCCTGCTGGAGCGAGGCAACGCGATCGCGGGCAGGGTCAGCGCGCGGCTGTCGCAGCTCGAGTCGACCGCGCTGGCGATTCGCCGTCGCCAGCGCTCGAGCCTGATTGGCGTGGTCGGGCTGGCCGTCGGCGCTGCCGCCGCCGGCCTGATCCTGTTGCTGACGCTCGACTTCTGGATCAGCACGTTCCTGCTGCGTGGGATCCTCCGCCCGATCCGGAGGGTGGCGGCTGCAGCGGCGGCGATGGCTCGCGGCGAGCTGGACGCCCGCGTGCCCGCCGGAGGGCGCGGGGAGGTGGCGCTGCTCGCAAGCTCGTTCAACCAGATGGCGCGGTCCACGGAAGCGCGCACCAGTGAGCTGGCCAGCACTCAGAAGCGGCTCGGCCAGGCGCTCGCCGTGGCGGAGGAGGCCTCGGCGATGAAGTCCAACTTCGTGGCCAACATGAGCCACGAAGTGAGGACCCCGCTGAACGGGCTGATCGGGATGCTGTCGCTGCTGTCCGAGACCGAGCTGGACGAGGAGCAGCAGAAGTACGTGGATGTCGCGCTGTCCTCCAGCGACGCGCTCATGCAGGTCGTGGGGGACGTGCTGGACATCGCCAAGATCGAGGCGGGGCGGCTGGAGCTCGAGTGGATCGACTTCGATCTGAGCCAGGCGGTCGAGTCAGTGTGCGAGCTGATGGCTGCGGCGGCCAGAAGCAAGCGCTTGGAGCTACAGAGCTTCATTCACGACGACGTGCCTGCCGCGGTGTGCGGCGACCGCACACGGGTCTGCCAGGTCCTCCAGAACCTCGTCTCCAACGCGATCAAGTTCACCCCCGCCGGCGAGGTGACCGTGGAGGTTACCGTGGGCGCGACGATCGTCGATGCGATCGCCGTCCGCTTCGAGGTGCGCGACACCGGGATCGGCATCGATCCCCAACGTGTGGGGCAGCTGTTCGAGCCATTCACGCAAGCCGAGGTGGGGACGACGCGGAAGTTCGGGGGCACCGGCTTAGGACTCGCGATCTCGCGCGAGCTCGTCCAGCTGATGCATGGCACGATCAGCGGCGAGAGTGCGCTCGGGGAGGGAAGCACGTTCAGCTTCGAGATCCCCTTCCAGCCCGCCCAGGCGCCGCCCCCGGCCCCGGTCCCCGCCGCCGAGCTGAGCGGCGTGCGCGTGCTGGTCGTGGATGACCACGAGACCAGCCGTCGCGCCTTCCAGGCGTACGTCAGTTCGTGGGGGATGCGGGCGCTGGCTACAGTCAACGTCGACGACGCCGTGGCGGCGCTGCGCGACGCCGCCCGTGCCGGGGATCCCTTCCAGATCGCGTTGCTCGATCTCAACCTCGAGGGGGAGACGGGGCTCGAGGGGGAGACGGGGATTGAGAGAGAGAGGGGAGTTGAGGGAGAGAGCGGGCTCGACCTCGCCCGCCAGATCAGCCGGGCTCCCGAGCTCGACGGCACGCGACTGATCGTGCTCAGCTCCTCGGCTGGCGCGCGATCGGACGACGCCAGCCTCGGCATCGTGCAGCGGCTGACCAAGCCGGTCGGGCGGGCGCGGCTGCTGGCCGCGATCACGACGGCGCTGGGGGGGACGGTCGTCGAGCGGCGGGTCGGCGAGCGGAGGAGCGGCGAGCGGCGAGCCGCTGAGCGGGAGCTGACCGAACGAAGAGCGGGGGGAGCGCGGATCCTCGTGGTCGAGGACCACGACGTCAACTGGATGCTGATCGAGCGGATGCTGAGCGGGCGCGGACACACGGCGGAACGCGCACTGAACGGCGACGCGGCGCTGCAGATGCTCGCTGCGGGACCATACGACCTGGTGCTCATGGATTGCCAGATGCCGGTGCGCGACGGCTACGAGACGACCCGCGAGCTGCGCCGTCTCGGCGCCCGGGCGCGAGCGGAGCTGCGGCCCGTGCCGGTCGTCGCAATGACCGCCAGCGCGATGAGCGAGACCTGGGAACAGTGTGCCGAGGCCGGGATGGACGGCTACCTCGGCAAGCCGATCCTGGCGGACGAGCTCGACCGCGTGCTCGAGCGGTGGTTGCCGGACGGGACCCGGCAGAAGGCGCAGGTCGAAGGGGCTGCGGATGCCGACGGGAATCGCGGCGCGGCCGCCGATGCGGCGGCGGGCGTGGGTGGCGATGTGGTCGCGGGTATGGGTGGCGATGCAGCCGCGGGCGTTGGTGGCGGCCTAACCGTGGATGCGGCTGCCGGCCGAGCCGTGATCGGCAGGGCCGAGCTGGAGCAGCTCAGCCGCCTGTACCCAGGCGAGCAGCTGTCGCCTGTGATCGACGAGCTGGTCCAGAAGATGGGCCAGGACCTCGCCGAGCTGACGGCCGGGATCGAGCTGGCCGATCAGGCTCGGATCGCCGCCGCCGCCCACCGGATCCGCAACGCCGGACACATCCTCGGCGCCACGCAGCTGGTGGATGCAGCGGCCGAGCTCGACCATCCTCCCCGCGAGGATCGCCCGCCACTGGTCTTCGATGAGCGCGTCGTCGGGCGCCTGCGGAGCCTTTGGAGCGAGATCCGCGACGCCCTGTCGGAGCTGCCGCGCTCCAGGTGGTCCCGCCCGTAGTGTGGGAGCGGAGCTGCCGCGCTCCAGGCGGTCCCATTTAGGGCTCCGTTCCGGCTTCGACGGCGTCCGTGACGTGCAACTGGCACAGGATTGGCACGAACTGCGCCTTGTTCTGTGACACCCCGCGCCCATAGCTTTCGGGTTCCGTCCGGGTGGACCCCTACCTTGATGGGTCCACGGGAATGAGATAAGGAGCCGAGCGAGAATGAGCGAACAGGACAGGGCCGGCGCCAAGGCTGGCAACCCAGCCGACGGGAAGACAGACGCCAAGCGGCAGGCGGCGCTCCAGGGAGCTTTGACTCAGATCGAGCGTCAGTTCGGCAAGGGCGCAGTGATGCGCATGGGCGACCCGGGGGCTCGTGCGGCCGTCGATGCGATCCCCACCGGAGCGCTGTCGCTGGACATCGCGCTAGGCATTGGGGGCGTGCCGCGAGGCCGGATCGTGGAGGTCTACGGTCCCGAGTCATCGGGCAAGACGACGCTCGTCTATCACATCATGGCGGAGGCCCAGAAGCTCGGCGGCGTGTGCGCGTTCATCGACGCCGAGCACGCGATGGACCCGACATACGCCCGGAGGATAGGAGTGAACATCGACGAGCTGCTGGTCTCGCAGCCCGACTACGGCGAGCAGGCGCTGGAGATCGTCGACATGCTGATCCGGTCTGGCGCCGTCGACATGATCGCGGTGGACTCGGTCGCGGCACTGACCCCGCGCGCGGAGCTGGAGGGACAGATGGGGGACCAGACCGTCGGCGTCCAGGCGCGGATGATGTCCCAGGCGATGCGCAAGCTGGCAGGCAACCTCAACCGCACCCAGACGCTGTGCCTGTTCACGAACCAGATCCGGGAGAAGGTCGGCGTGATGTTCGGCTCGCCGGAGACGCAGCCGGGCGGCCGGGCGCTGAAGTTCTATTCCTCGCAGCGCCTCGACATCCGCCGCATCGAGACGCTCAAGGACGGCACCGAGGCGGTGGGCAATCGGGTGCGCGTGAAAGTGGTGAAGAACAAGGTCGCCGCACCGTTCAAGCAGGCCGAGTTCGACATCGAGTTCGGCAGGGGAATCTCGACCGCCGGCTGCCTGATCGATTACGGGGTCGAGCACAACATCATCACGAAGTCCGGCTCGTTCTTCTCCTACGGCGATGAGCGGCTGGGACAGGGTCGCGGCAACGCGAAGGCGTTCCTGGACGAGCACCAGGACATCGCCAAGGAGATCGAGCGGAAGATCTACGCCGCGCTTGGGATCGATCAGGATCTCGCCAAGCCGATCGAGGATCGTGTGGAGGCGCCGCCGATGGAGGCGCCCGTGGAGGCGTCGCTGGCGGCGGTCGCGCCGATGGAGGAGCAGGCTGCCTGACTCACTCCAAGGATCTCTCCAGCAGGCCCTCCGCTACCTGAACCATCGCGATCGTACAACCGCCGAGGTTCGTGCTCGGCTGGCGCTGGCTGAGGTGGCCACGAGCGAGATCGAGGTCACGATCGCGGAGCTCACCGAGTTCGGATATCTCGATGACGCCCGCTATGCGAGAGTGTTCGCTGAGGACCGCCGCAACCTCGACGACTGGGGCAGTGACAGGATCGAGCGGGTGCTGCACGAACGCGGCGTCGACCCCGCGTCGATCGCTGCTGCCTTGGCGGCGGTCGGTGCCGAGGGCGAACACGACCGAGCGCTGGCACTGCTGAGGCGTCGGTTTCCACAGCCCTCCGGCGACCCACGAGACCATGAGCGGGCGCTCGGCGTGCTGATCCGGAAGGGATACGACAGTGAGCTGGCCTACGGCGCGGTCCGCGCCTGGAGCGCCGGCGCAGCTTGACGCTCGCAGCGAGCTGCCACGACGCGCGTCGAACGCGGCCCCAGCTTGAGCGCTCCAGCGCCCCGTCAGGCGGGCGCGAACAGCGAGCTGATCGCGCCGCTGCTGGACTTCGACTGGCTCGAAGTCGTGCCTGCCGAGCCGTGCTTCTGCGGCGGCCCGAAGTGGAAGTGCATCCCGAAGCGGATGCCTCCGCGCGCGCCGTTCGAGAACTTCCGATCGACGATCGCGGCGATCCGCGCCTTCATCGTGGCTAGCAGCTTCTGCGCCTGGGCCTGCGTCAGATGCTTTGCCGCCACCTGCTTGGACAGCATGCTCTTGAGCACGCTCGTGATGTCTGACTCCAAGCCGCTGGCCGTCTTCCCCTGAGCCGTCGCGATCTGCGCCAGCGACTTTCCCGCCCGCAGGTCTGTCTGAAGCTTCGCGGCGGTGATGCCCAGGTAGCTCGTCACTGCCCTTAGGCCTTGCGGCAACAGCCCGAACCCGAATCCAAAGCCGTGCGCGATCGCGCCGCCGCCTGCAGGCCCTCCCGGGCCCCAGCCAGACCCCGGGCCCCAGCCAGGTGCTATAGCCGAGCCCGACTTCGCCCCCGGTCGCGGAGCAAGTCCGGGCCTGAAGCGAGCGTTCGGGCCAGCAAATCCCCGGCCCGCGCCGAACCCGAAGCCTCCGCCGAGCGGGATCGCTCCGGTTCGCTTCAGTTGCCGCTCGATCGCGCTCGCCTGAGCCTTCGTCAACCGGCCGGCGGCCACCGCTGCGGATAGCTGGTCGGAGTACGCCCCGGCCAGCGCGTTCTTGAGCTGCTGTGGGGTGACGTGCAGCCGCCGCGCCACATCGTTGAGGAAGGCCTGTTGCGACGTGCCGGCCGAGGACTGGGTGGCCGCATAGGCACCGGCGGCTCCCGCCACGACCAGGATCGGGATGATCAGCAGGGCGAGCTTGTGCTTCAGCAGCGACAACAGTTGGCCTCGAATCGATCGACAGCCTCTAATACACCACAAAGTGTTGCAAATCGCTCGAGGGAACGCAACCGAGTAACGATCGTGCTGGCCGATGCGAACCGCTGCGGCAGATCCCGGCGCTCCGTTGCGACGTGTTGCATGCGGTACTACGATGGTCGAAGCGAACGAACGGCCCGATGGGGCCGCAACGAAAACCCCGCAAATCACGGACATCTTCTTGAACTTCGGAACAGCATCGACGGCAGAGTCAGACGAGCCCAGACGGAGCCCGTCGCACATACGCGTCGGCAGCAGCAACTGCCCTTGAGCCACGCGGCTGCCGCCGCGCTTCCGGCATCCGGTCACGCCTACGCGTCCGCACCGGCCGCTCGGTCGCTTCTCGACAACTGGAAAGCTTGAGCGAAGGGCCCGGCCAAAGCCCGGCCCGCATGGAGAGGAACGACCATGGACATCGTCGCCGCTGCAGCGCTGATCGCCGTCGGCATCGTGGTCGCGGCCGCGGTTTACGCACGCGTCGGGGGCCGCTCGCAGCTCGCCGTCAGTCACACCGGCGCTGGCTCGGCTCAACCAGCCGCTTCCAAGTCCCTCAACGGCAGCGTCCCCGATCCGTCCGCGCAGCTACTCGAGCGCGAACATGACTTGGGCCTTCGTGAGGCCGAGCTGGCGGAGAGTCGCGTCACACTCGACAGCGATCGACGCGCGCTGACCAAACAGCTGGAGCGGGTTTCCGGGCTGTCCGCCGTGCGCGCCAAGCAACTCCTGCTCCAGGAGGTGGAGGAGGACGCCAAGCAGGAGGCAGCCCGACGGATCCGCCAGATCGAGGAGGACACGCGGCGCGAGGCGGAGCGTCGCGTGCGAAGCATCCTGTCGGTGTGCATGCAACGGCTCGCCGCCGGTCACGCCGCCGAGACCACCGTCTCGGTCGTGCAGCTGTCGTCTGACGATCTGAAGGGGCGGATCATCGGCCGGGAGGGACGCAACATCCGCGTGCTCGAGAACCTCACTGGCGTCGACTTCATCATCGATGACACACCCGGGGCGGTGGTCCTGTCGGGCTTCGATGGCGTGCGCCGCGAGGTCGCCCGGCTGACGCTGGAGAAGCTACTGCAGGACGGGCGCATCCATCCGGCCCGGATCGAGGAGATGTACTACCAGGCGAAATCCGAGCTGGAGGCACACATCGTCGAGGCGGGCGAGGAGGGAATGTTCGAGGCCGGCGTGCAGGGCCTGCACGCCGAGATCGTCAAGCTCCTCGGCCGCCTCAAGTTCCGCACCAGCTACGGACAGAACGTGCTGGCGCATTCGATCGAGGTGTCCCAACTGGCCGCGATGATGGCCTCCGAGCTTGGCGCCGGCGCCAAGACCGCCCGGCGCGCCGCGCTGCTGCACGACATCGGCAAGGCGGTCACGCACGAGATCGAGGGGCCGCACGCCCTGGTCGGCGGCGAGCTGGCCCGCAGGTACGGGGAGGGCGAGGCGGTCGCCCACGCGATGGAGTCACACCACAACGAGGTCGAGCCACAGACGATCGAGGCGGTGATCGTGCAGGCGGCGGACGCGCTGTCGGGAGCACGGCCCGGCGCTCGCGGCGAGTCACTGGAGCAGTACGTCAAGCGCCTGCGCGACCTCGAGGAGATCGCCACCCGCCACAAGGGCGTCGAGAAGGTCTACGCGATGCAAGCCGGGCGGGAGATCAGGGTGATGGTCACGCCGGGCGCGGTCGATGACGACACGGCGACGCTGCTGTCGTTCGAGATCGCTCGCGAGATCGAGAAGGAGCTGGAGTATCCAGGGCAGATCAAGGTCACGGTGATCCGCGAGTCGCGCGCCGTCGAGTACGCGCGTTGATCAGGCGGCGATGCTGTCCGCTGATCGCGCGGCTCGGTGTTGCGGTTGATCGAGTAGCGGAGTAAAGCGCGCTGAGCCGGGCGGAGATTGGCGGCCGCTGGCATCAGCGCACCGTGAACGTGAAGCGCGCCACCACGATCGACCCGTCGCGCCCTGGGATGCCCCCGCCAGCGTTGTTCTGATCGATCGGGCCGCTGTCCTGCATGTAGCCGATCAGGCCGTGGTAGGTGCCCTCGCAGTTCCCGATCAGCCTCAGGTCATGGATCATCTTGCCGGCGCGGATGTTGCCGAACCAGATCTCGCCGCCCTGAGCGCTCGACGGGCAGCCTGGCGGATTGGTGAGGTAGTCCTCGTACCAGCTGCTGCTGGTAGCCGGCTGACGGGCGGTGAAGATGATGTCGACGCGGAACTCGTCGTACTCGCGCGGCAGGATCCTGACCATGACCGGACTCGAGACGTCGGCTAGCGTCAGCCGCTTCTGGCGCGCGGCCACGTAGCCGACGGGCGGACAAGCTTCCCCGAGGCGTGACCGGAGCGCCTCGCGGATGCGCGATCTGAGTGCCTGTAGCGTCAGGTGGCGCGCTGCCAGGAACGGCTGCAGAATCACACGCATCTCGCGGATTCGCCGAGCCCGGGAGACGAGCCCGTGGCGCCGCTGAAGCCTGGCGACCGCGGTTCGATGGCTGCGAATGAATGCATCGTAGGAGGCAAGCAGCTCGCTCGGGAGGTCGAGGCGGCAGACACGTCCGCCCCGGTAGCTGACCGCCTTGATCGCCCCGATCGGGTCCGGGCTGGCACCCGACAGCGACTCCGTCCCTCCACGCGGACCGTACGAGCCGAACTGCCCGTGCGTATACAGATTGCAGGCTTTCCCGTCGAGCCTAAACACGAGTACATAGGCGCCGTCAGGGCCGGCGGTGACAGGAGTCTCGGATCCGGCAGGCTTGGATCGCGGCCCGAGGAGTTGCCGGAGTCCAGATCGGGCTGCACTAACCTTCAGCGCGCAATGCGCCGGTACCACCTGACGACGTTCGGCTGCCAAATGAACGAGCACGACTCCGAGCGCATGAAGGGCATGCTCGAGGCGCTCGGGTATGAGGAATCGGGGTCTCGCGCGGAAGCGGATCTGATCCTGTTCAACACCTGCTCGATCCGCGAGAAGGCCGACGAGCGGTTCATCGCTCATCTGCACGAGGCGCACGCGCTCAAGCGGCGGGCGCCCAAAACCTTGATCGGCGT
>JASHQV010000324.1 GCA_030038955.1 Solirubrobacteraceae bacterium | reverse complement strand
GGCGCTGGCGCGGCGGGCGACGGCGACGCCGGTCCAGCGGACGCGCCCGCTGCCGGGTCTGCCGCCGCGGAGCGGGCTTCCCTACGTCCGGCGGCCGCCGTCGCCCGCCGCGCCAGCAGCGGATCCTGATCCACCGCGTGGCGCATGCGCCCGCCGGCCCAGCCGAGCCCGGCGGCGGCCAGCAGCGCCACGAAGATTCCCCACTCGAGCCCGGTGCTGAGCACGTACTGCCCGCGACTGACAGGAGCCGGCGCGCTGAACATCGCTAGGACCACCAGGAACAGGCTGAGCGCCCCGGCCAGCGTGACCGTCCAGCCGTCTCCACCCGGCAGCCGTGGCACCCGCTCCTCGGCGCGGAGGAACAGCAGCAGCGGAATCCCCACCGAGACGATCAGGATCAGTCCCTCGATCGTCGTGAACGCGGCCCAGCCGCTGAGCGACTCGCTCACCGGAGCCGGATTACGGGTCCGCGCCTGCGTGACCACCGAAGCCTGATACCACGGCAGGAACAGCGCCAGCCAGAGGACCGCCGCCGACAGCGCCGCCGCCCGGCGTTCGCCGGGCAGCGCCCGCCACGCCCGGCCAAGCCGGATCGCTGCGTCCACGGCACGTTCCATCAGGTCCCCGCCGCTGCTGGCGCCGCCAGCCGCACTGTGATCCGGATCGGGGGTCACGAAGCGATTGTACGGGCGGCATAGGCGTGCTCGCCGGCTCCCCGTGGTTGATCGTCGAGGACTCATTTAACGGGCCAGGAGCCCGCTAAGTGAGTCTTCGACCGGACTGGGCTGCGGCGCGCCGGGCTCGCGGCGCTCAGGCCCGCTTGCCCGCCTTGCGCCGGGCCGCGACCGTCAGCGACCCGACCGAGCGATGGAAGTTGCCGGCCAGATCGGTGGCGGCCAGCCGCACCGTATAGGTACCTCGCCGTAGCGCCGGGATCGCGAACGTGTGGACACGGTAGGGAAACTCGGCGCTCGTCGCGAGCACCGTCCGGTTCCCGTGGCGGATCACGATCCCGACGTGCGAGATCTTCGACAGGCGGAAGCGCAGCCCGAACGGCCGGCGCGCCGTCGCCCGCTGCGTCAGCTGCGTGATCACCGGCGGCGTATGCAGGTAGGCCTTGAAGTGCCCGTAGGTGCGGCAGTAGACGGCCGCCTCCGTGCGCGAGCACAGCTGCTGGAGGAAGCCGGTCACCAGCTCGTGGTAGGAGAGGTCGTCCTCGACGCCCGGCTGGTACAGCGACCAGGCGCCGGTGTCGAACCGCGGCACGATCGCCTCGGCTTCGGCGTTGCCGGCCTTGAACAGCGCCCGCGCCCGCGCGTCGCCGCTCACCTGGGCGTAGTCGTAGAGGCCGATCAGCGTCTGCAGGAAGGCGTTGAGGATGTCCGTGCGCGGCGCGAACGAGTACTGCATGAACCAGGTGCCGTGCGCCGCCCGCACCGCCACGCCGACCGGCGGCTTCGTGCGCAGGATCCCCAGCGCTTCGCGGGCGAGCGTCAGGTAGTGCGTGTTCCCGGTCGCGCGATAGGCGCGGGTCAGCGCTTCCAGTGCCGTTCCCTGCGCCATCGCGCTGACCCACGGCGGCGCGCCGCCGTCGAACGCGAAGTAGTACTCCCAGGCGAGGCCACCACCGCGGTGCACGGCCAGCGGGATCATCTGTGCGAGCAGCGCCTTCAGCTGGGCGGTATGAGCGGGTCCTGCCGAGTACAGGCCGTCCGCCTTGCCGAACGTGCCCAGCACCTGCAGCTGGATCCCCTGCCCCGGGTAGTACTCCCACACCAGCTGCGAGCCTGAGAACTCCACTCGCTGCCCGTAGCCCAGCGGCGGGCCGTCGGTCCACCACTGGACGTTGCGGCGCAGCGTCAGGAACAGCGCCGGCAGCCGCGAGGCGGTCAGGGCGTGACGCGCGGTGATCGCTTCGAGATTCGCGATCACCGCCCCCAGCTCGGATGCTCGCGCGCCGTGCAGGCGCTTGTCGGCTCGCAGCGCCGACCGCCACATGCGCGCATACGAGCGCCGCTGCGAGCGGCTGATCGCCTGCTGGCGTTCGAGCTGGGCGAGCCGCCGGGGAATCGTGCGGCCGCCGCCCCGCAAGGCGGCGGCCACCGCCACCGAGGAATGCGTCTCCGGCGCGGCCGCGACGATCCCACCCGGTAGGTAACGGTCGTTGACGACGCGGGCGCGGCCGCCCGGCCCGAGCAGCGTCACGCGTGCAGCGAGCGCGCCGTGCGCGCCGAGCAGGCTCGCCAGGATCGCGCAGATGCCAGCGAGCATCCAGCAGGCGCGCCGGGTCAGCTGTCTCGCAACCAATGGCCCGCTGCTATTTTCGGCTTGTCGTTCTGCACGCTCACGAGGGAGGCGTCCTTGCTACAACACCCGGTCCGAGTCATCCGACTCGGTTTCGCGCTGCTCTGCGTCGCCGGCGTCGCCGTTCTGCTCGGAGCCTGCGGCTCCAGTTCCAGCTCTCCGGGGAACGCGCAGACCCTACTGCGGCAGACGTTCAGCGGCGAGCACAGGATCAGCAGCGGCCGGCTGCAGTTCTCGCTGAGCATCACGCCGTCGGGCTCGACGACCTTGACGAAGCCGATCAGCCTCAGCTTCTCCGGGCCGTTCCAGAGCCGCGGCACCGGCAAGCTGCCGGCCTCGGACTTCACCGTGTCGATCTCCGCTCAGGGGCACACCGGCTCGCTGGCGATCGTGTCGACCGGCAGCAAGGGCTATGTGACGATGTCCAGCGTCAGCTATCAGCTGCCGGCCGCGAGCTTCCAGAAGCTCGAGCAGAGCTTCTCCTCGGTCGCCGGTTCGAGCGGCGGTGGCTCGGGAACGGGCAGCGGCGTACTCGCCAAGCTCGGGATCAACCCGCTGAACTGGCTTAGCCACCCGCAGGTGGTCGGCTCGAGCACGGTCGGCGGCGCGCAGACCACCCACATCCGCGCGCAGGTCGATGTCGCGGCGCTGCTGCGCGACCTCAGCACGTTCCTGCAGCGGGCGTCGTCACTGGGGATCTCCGGAGCCAGCAGCGTCACCAAAGGGCTGTCGGCCGCCACCCAGCAGAAGGTGGCCGGCGAGATCGAGAACCCGCGCTTCGACCTGTGGACCGGCG
The DNA here is from genome assembly GCA_030038955.1 of Solirubrobacteraceae bacterium. Classification (GTDB taxonomy): domain Bacteria; phylum Actinomycetota; class Thermoleophilia; order Solirubrobacterales; family Solirubrobacteraceae; genus Palsa-465. The sequence continues at coordinate 2,711 of JASHQV010000324.1, read as the reverse complement.
ACAACGACAAGACCGTGCGCAAGCTTGAGGTCGGGCTGACGCTGCCCGTCAAGGGAGAGGTCTCGAGCCTGCTGGGCGGGCTCAGCTCCGCGGGCATCGAGCTGACGCTCGCATACGCCGACCTCAATCAGCCCCAGACGATCACCGCGCCGACGAAGGTCGAGCCCTACAAGATCTTTGCGGCCAAGCTCGACGCGCTGCTGCGGGAGGTGGAGAGCGGCGCGTCCGCCGCGGGGCTCGGTAGCTCGGACACGACCAGCACCGGCTCGAGCACGACCGGCACCACCAGCTCCGTGGCGGGTGCCACCGCCGCCTACAGCAAGTGCATCCAGAAGGCCGGACAGAACGTCGCGAAGATGCAGCGGTGCGCCTCGAAGCTGGGCAGCGGCGGCTGAGCGCGGCCGCGTGACCGCCGAGTGGCAGACCGCTGTCCGGCACGTTACGCTGCCACCATGGCGGAACCGCGTCGGATCGAGCTGGAGGAGCTGGTCAACCGGCCCGGCACGTACTTCAACCCGCAGACCGAGGTCCTGATCGTCGTCGACGACTCGCCCGAGATCGACGGCGAGATCTTCAACATGGAGGACTACGAGGGCACCGAGTGGGTGCTGGTGTCCGACGAGACGCCGGTCGACGAGCCCCGGCGCGACGAGCTGCTCGAGTCCTTTCAGATCCGTTACACGCCGGACGAAGTGGCGGGCGACGGCGACGACGAGCCCGAGGACCACGAAGAGGACTACGAGGACGTAGGGCGCGAGTAGCCCGGCAGGGCGACGGTCCAGGGGTGGGGGCGCTCTGGCTGCAACTTCCGCTCGCCGCGGCCGGGCGAGCCGCTCGCGCCGCCGGGCGCGCTCGCGCCGCGGACAGGGGTTGCCCGACCGGCTCACCGGGTATCCTAATATGTCGATTGACTGACCAGTCAATCGACAGCACGACACTCTTTCCAAGGAGCACATCCACCGTGGTTGATTTCACGCTCACCGACGAGCAGCGGAACATGCGCGAGATGGCGCACGATTTCGCTGACAAGGAGATCCGCCCGGTCGCCTGGGACTACGACCGCGACGGCACCTGGCCGCAGGAGATCATCGAGAAGGCCTGGGAGGTCGGGCTGATGAACAGCCACCTGCCCGAGGAGTACGGCGGTCCGGGGCTGGGCTACCTCGACGGCGCGTTGATCGAGGAGGAGATCTCGTGGGGCTGCTCGGGGATCGGCACGACGCTGTCGTGCAACGGCCTGGCGACGGCTCCGATCGCGCTCGCCGCCTCCGAGGAGCTCAAGCGCGAGTACCTCGGGCGTCTCGCCGAGGCGCCGCTGCTGGCGTCGTTCTGCCTGACCGAGCCAGATGCCGGCTCGGACGTGTCGGGGATGAAGACGACGGCCACCCGCCGCGGCGACAAGTGGGTGATCAACGGCTCCAAGTGCTTCATCACCAACGGCGAGTACGCCAACTGGTACACGGTCTATGCGAAGACCGACAAGGACGCCGGCCACCGCGGCATCTCCTGCTTCGTTGTCCCGCGCGACGCCGGCGTGGTCGTCGACAAGCACGAGGACAAGATGGGGCAGCGCGCCTCGAACACCGCCACGATCACCTTCCCTGAGGTGGAGATCCCGCTGGACCACCTCGTCGGCGAGGAGAACAAGGGCTTCAAGATCGCGATGATGACGCTCGATCGCACTCGCCCCGGCGTGGCGGCGATGGCCACCGGCGTCGCCCGGGCAGCGATGGAGTTCGCGCTCGAGTACTCGAAGGAGCGCGTCCAGTTCGGTGTGCCGATCGCGATGCACGAGGCGATCCAGTTCATCATCGCGGACATGGCGACCAAGGTTCACCTGGCGCGGCTGGCCACCTGGAACTCGGCGGTGCTGCTCGACCAGGGCAAGCGCAACACGCTCGAGTCGTCTCACGCCAAGCGGTTCGCCGCCGACTCGGCGATGGAGGTGTGCGTCGACGCCGTGCAGGTGTTCGGTGGCTACGGCTTCATCAAGGAGTACAAGGTGGAGAAGCTGATGCGAGACGCCAAGATCCTGCAGCTGTACGAGGGCACCGCCCAGATCCAGCGGCTGGTGATCGCCCGGGAGACGCTGCTGCCCCGGCGGGTCGAGGAGCCCGCAGCCGCCGCCGCGTAGCCTCAGCTCGGCAGTCGATCGAACACCCCGGGCGTCACTCAGCAGATCAGTCTTGACGGCGAGTGGCGGCCTGTCCTAGGCTGGTCCGCTCAAAGGGGACGGTTCGTCGACGAGGAGATGAGGATGGCTGAGCCTTCGCAGGAAACCCACCCGGACGAGCTCAGGTCGGATCTTGACCTGTTGATCGAGATGGCCAAGAACGTCGAGCGCGATGAACGGGCGATCCACGGGCACTTGGAGTCACTGAAGACGAAGCTCGACAACTTCGTGCATGGTCACGGAGCCCAGTCTGGCGGTGGCTCGGCCAGCTAGCCGCCCGCACGCGAGAGCCTACGGGCGTCCGGCCCAGCTGGACGTCACGTAACGGCGGCGCAAGAGAAGCACCTGGGTCATGCGGCTGCCGGCTCGGGTGTCGTCTCTGCGGCCGGTGCCGGCTGCTGTTCGCCGCGGGTGTTGGTGGCGCCCAGCGCGACGAACGCCGAGGCGAGCAGGAACACCGCGCTCGCAAACAGGCCGCGCTGCAGCCCGGAGTTCAGGGCGTGTGCGGGCGCGACGTGCGCGGCGAGCAGGCGGTTCG
>JASHQV010000323.1 GCA_030038955.1 Solirubrobacteraceae bacterium | reverse complement strand
GCGCTGATCCCGCTGATCTGGGGGGGAGGATGGCGCGCCGTCTACGTCGCCACGGCGGTGCCGTGCCTGATCGTCGTGCCGTCGCTGGTCGCCTGGCTGCTATATGAGCGGCGCAACGCGAGCCCGACCCCGAGCACGGCCGGCGCAATGCTCGTCGGCACGTTCACGCCGCCGCTCCTGATCGCCGTGCTCGAGGGCCATCCCGAGGACGCGCTCGGCGCCGCTCTGTGCGTCGCCGGCGTGCTGGCGGCCACCCGCAACCGGCCGGGCTGGTGCGCGGGGCTGCTGACGCTGGCGGTGATCAACAAGTCCTGGGCGCTGGTCGCGCTGCCGGTGGCGCTGGTCGCGCTGCCAGCCGCGCGCGTGCGCGTCGCGGCGATCGTCGCGGTCCTGGGGGGCGGCGCGCTGGCTGCGATCGCGGAGCTCCAGCACGCGGCCACAGGCGCCGGCGTCGCCTCCGTGACCGGCGCCGGCACCGGCGGAACGCTGTTCAGCCCCGTGCAGCTGCTCTGGTGGCTGGGGAGCGGCTCGGCGATCGCGGCGCACGCGCGGCTGATCCTCGTGCTCGTCGCGTTCGCGTGCGGCCTGCTCTGGTGGCTGCGACGGCGCCGAGCCGGAGTCGCACGGACCCCGGCTCGTGCGGACGACGCGCTGACGGTGCTGGCCTTCGTGCTGCTGCTGCGGGCCGCGCTGGATCCGCAGGACAACCTCTACTACCACCTGCCGTTCGTGCTCGCGCTGCTCGCCTGCGAGCTGCACACGCGACGCTGGCCGCTGCTCGCGTCGCTGTACTCGCTGCTGCTGGCCGTCGGCGCGCCGGTCGCCGGCCTCGGCCTGCTCGGCATGATCATCCCGGTGCACGCGCTCGTGCACCCGAGTCCCAACCTGCAAGCAGCGGTGTATGCCGCGGTTGTGGTTCCGATGCTGGCCCACCTGGCCAGCATCGGCTTGCTCGGCAACGCCCCGAGAATCGCGGCCGATCGGCGTAGGCGGCGGCGGCGTCGTGTGGCGGGCGTGTGGCACCCGGATCGCTCGCCTTACACCCCTCAGAGACCCTGATCGGGATCTCTATACTTCTTCGGCCACGCTCCGCGAGGCCGACTGTGCCCGTGCTGAGCGGGTTTTTTTCTGCCACAGCCCCTACCGCTCGAAGCCTATGCCAAAGGACGTCATCCTCACTCCCGAAGGGCTCGCCAACCTCAAGGCTGAGCTGGAGTACATGTCCACCACGCGTCGCCGCGAGGTGGCCGCGCGCATCAAGGATGCGCGCGAGTTCGGCGACATCGCCGAGAACGCCGAGTACGACGACGCCAAGAACGAGCAGGCGATGCTCGAGGCGCGGATCGCCCAGCTGGAGGAGAAGCTGCGCTCGGCGACCGTGATCGACGCCTCCGATCTCGACAACGATCTCGTGCGCGTCGGCACCACGGTCCACGTGATCGACGACGACGGCAAGCGGCGCAAGTACACGATCGTCGGCTCGGCTGAGGCGAAGCCGTCGGAGATGAAGCTGTCCAACGCGTCGCCGGTGGGGAAGGCGCTGATCGGCCATCGGAGGGGCGAGCAGGTCAGCTTCTCCACTCCCAAGGGCGAGCGCCACCTGAAGATCACGAAGATCGAAGTGACTGCCTGAGGTCCGGGCTCCCGGGCCGGGCGGCGGGCTGCGTGGATGAGCTCAGAGCACGAGCCGATTTCAGGGCCTGAGCCGGCCGACTTGTTCGCGGCACGGCGCCAGAAGCTGGCGGCGCTGCGGGCGGCCGGCATCGACCCGTTCCCACACGCGTTCAAGAACGTCGAGCCGATCTCCCGGGTGCGGACTGCGCACGACGAGCTCGCGGCCGGCGAGGAGACTGCGGTCGGCCATCGCGTCGCCGGGCGCCTCGCCGCCCGCCGCGGTCAGGGACGGATGGCGTTCCTGGACCTCGTCGACCGATCCGGCCGGATCCAGCTGCAGGCGCGGATCGACGAGCTCGGCGCCGACGGGATGCGGTCGCTGCTGGATCTCGATCTCGGCGATCTGATCGGCGTCGACGGCACCGCCTTGCGGACTCGCCGCGGCGAGCTGACGCTGCGGGTCACCTCCTACGTGCTGCTCGCCAAGTCGCTGCGGCCGCCGCCCGACAAGCACCACGGCCTCGCCGACGTCGAGACTCGACATCGGCATCGCGAGCTGGATTTGATCGCCAACGAGCAGACGCGGGCGGCGTTCGTCACGCGCGCCCGGACGATCTCGGCGATCCGGCGCTACCTCGACGGCGAGGGCTTCATCGAGGTCGAGACGCCGGTGCTGCAGCCGCTGTACGGCGGCGCTGCGGCACGACCGTTCACGACCCATCACAACGCGCTGGGGCGGGAGCTTTATCTGCGGATCGCCACCGAGCTGTACCTCAAGCGGCTGATCGTCGGCGGCCTCGAGCGGGTCTATGAGCTCGGCAAGGACTTCCGCAACGAGGGGCTGTCGCCGAAGCACAATCCCGAGTTCACGATGCTCGAGTGGTACGAGGCCTATGCCGACTACCTGGACATCGCCGACCGCCTTGAGCAGATGCTGCGGACGGTCGTCGACAGCATCGACTATCACGGTCCGGTCGACTTTCGCAGCCCGTGGCGGCGGCAGACGCTGCGCGAGGCGATCCGCGCCGAGACGAGCGTCGACATCGGCGCCGCGACGGATCGGGAGGCACTCGCGGAGGCGATGCGCGCACGCGGCCTGTCGGTGCCGGACGAGGACAGCTGGCCGCAGCTCGTCGACGAGCTGCTGTCCAAGTACGTGGAGCCGAGGCTGGTTCAACCGACGGTCCTGCTCGACTACCCGGAGGAGCTGTCGCCGCTTGCCAAGCGGCACCGCAACGAGCCCGGGCTGGTCGAGCGCTTCGAGGCGTTCGCCGGTGGCGTCGAGATCGCCAACGCGTTCACCGAGCTCAACGACCCCGACGACCAGCGCCGTCGGTTCGAGCAGCAGCGGGCGCTGGCGGCCGCCGGCGACGAGGAGGCCCAGCCCTACGACGAGGCGTTCATCCAGGCGCTCGAGCAGGGGATGCCGCCGACGGGCGGGATCGGCGTGGGTATCGACCGGCTGGTGATGATCTTCACCGGACAGCGCTCGATCCGCGAGGTCGTGCTGTTCCCGGCGATGCGCGACTGACCGCGGGCTCTGGCGATGCCCGCCTGACTCGGCGGCGATCCGCGGCTGACTGCGGGCTCTGGCGATGCCCGCCTGGCTCGGCGGCGATGCGCGACTGAACCGGCGTCCAGCGGGCCTAAAAAGTCACGGGCATTCCTGCCGATAAGGGGCCTGACGGCCCACGCCCTCACGCGAGGCCCTGGATCAACGTCTAGGCAGCCTCAGAAAAAGGGCCATGGACCCCCGATCCGATGACCAATAGCTTGCGACGACTGCGATACCGGGCGCGGCCCCTCCGCCGGGAGGATGGGCAGGCGCTGGTCGAGCTCGCACTCGTCGTCCCTCTGCTGGTGTTCATCATCTTCGCAATCATCGATTTCGGGTTGGCGATCAACCAATACAACAACACGACCAACCTGGCGAACCTGGGCGCGCGCGCGAGCGCCGTGCTGTCCTCCACCAACACCACCCCGGGCAAGTGCGTCTACACAGGTCCAAGTGGGACAGCCACCACTTACACCACGCTGGTCGGCTACGTCGACTGTGAGGGTGCGATCGAGGGGAACCTGAGTCAAACTTCGGTGAAGGTCTGCGACCCGAGCTCGACGTCGACGATCTCGACCGGGGACACGCTGTCAGTCGAGGTCAACAGCAACTTCAACTGGCTCGGGATCCTGCAGGGAGGCGTCGGCCGGATCGGTGGCGTCGTCGCCCCCACCTCGACGATCGGATCGGCCGCGAGCATGCGGATGGAAGGGGCATCGACCGTCAGCAGCACCAGCGGCACATGGTTCGGCTCTGACGGCAACCCACCACCGGGGGCCACCACCGGAACGATCGCGGCGCCGACGATGGCGACCAGCGGCTGCTGATCGCCAGAGCCATTGCACCGGAAAAGAAATCTTTCAGGCCGTTTCGATTCGAGCCGATAGGCACTTCAGGAAATCGCCCCGCAAGGAGACAACATCCAAATGGAAGCTCAAAACCCACGCAGCAGGATCGGCGGCAACTGGACCGCCCAGCTGCTTGCCACACGGCGGGGCGCCATCCTGGTCGCCGCGCTCGCTGCACTGCTCGCCGGCGTCCTCTTGTACGTGTTCGTGCAGCACTACAAGACCAGCAGCACGCCTGTCGCCGCTGCGCCGGCGGACACATTCGTGTTCGAGGCCACCAGGTACATCCCGGCGGGGACGCCGGCATCGACGATCGCCTCCGAGGGCCTGCTGAAGCGGACCGAGCTGCCGTCGAAGGAGGCGGTGGCCGGAGCGATCAGCGATCCCTCGGTGATCGCCGGCGAGGTGTCCGCCACCAGCCTGGCTGCGGACCAGCAGGTCACGGACACCGACTTCACGCGCACCAACGTGACGATCGGCGCCTACCTGACTGGTGCGCAGCGCGCAATCGCGGTGCCGTTGAATCCCTCGCAGGGACTCACCTCCTATCTGACGGAGGGCAACACCGTCGACGTCATGTTCGACTCCAACGGCACTACGACGATGCTGGCGCAGGACGTGTCGGTGCTCGCGAACTCCGGCGGCGACGTGGTCCTGCGCGTCACCGATAAGCAGGCGCTGGAGATCGCGTCGGCGTCCGACAACACGAAGGTGTGGCTGACGCTGCGGCCGGCGATCGACTCGAAGGACTCGGTCAGCGTCGGCTCGAGGGGAAGCGCCTGATGCAGGGAATGATCAACGCACTGCTCGTCCACGACGAGTCGGTCCCGGCCCCGCTGGTGGCGGAGCACCTGCCCGAGGAATCCGAGATCAGGGTGGCCGAGGTCGTCGACACGCTGTATCCGGCGAACGACGCGGTCAAGCGCTCCGATGCCGACGTGCTCGTGGTGGCATGCCAGGAAGGCTCCGAGGCGGCGCTCAACCTGATCGGTTGGTGGCGGAGCGCGCGTCCCGGCCGTCCAATCGTGGTGCTCTGCCTCGGCACCAGCAACGGATATGTCGAGGAGGCGTTCAACGCTGGCGCGGATGACCTGCTGGCGATGGACGAGGGGCCGCTGGTGTCCGACTCCACCAAGCAGCACATCGAGTTCGCGTTGCGCAAGGCGCTCGCGCGCACCTCGACGCTGCCCGAGCAGAACGTCGACTACGGGAAGATCATCTGCGTGCTCGGCCCGAAGGGCGGGATCGGCAAGACCGTCACGAGCTGCAACCTGTCGGTCGCGCTGGCGACCCGCGGGATCCGGACCGTGCTGGTCGATCTCGACCTGCAGTTCGGCGACTGCGCGCTGTCGCTCGGGCTCACCCCCGACACGACGTCGTTCGACCTGGCGATCTCCGGCGGCAGTCTCGATGCCGAGAAGCTGGACGCCTTCCTGCTCACGCACTCCTCAGGTCTGCGCGTGCTGGCGGCGCCGGCACGTCCGGACCAGGCAGCCTCGGTCTCCGCGGAGTTCATCGCCGACGTGTTCGGGGTGCTGCGCGAGCAGTTCGATTTCGTGATCGCCGACACGCCGCCGTCGTTCACGCCCGAGGTGATCACGACGATCGATGCATCCACCGCGATCTGCATGGTCGGGATGCTCGACGCGCTGTCGCTGAAGAACACCCGCCTCGGCATGGAGACACTCGACCTGATGGGCTACGACCCGGGCCGCGTTCGGATCGTGCTCAACCGGGCGAACACGAGCGTCGGCATCACCCGGGCTGACGTGCTCAGCATCCTCGGGCGCAATCCGGACATCCTCGTGCCGAGCCACCGCGATATCGCCCGCTCGGTCAACGAGGGCTCGCCGGTGGTGATCTCGCAACGCCGATCAGAGGCCGCTCGGGCCTTCGAGTCGCTTGCCACGCTGTTTGGCAGTGCGGCGGAATCGGAGGAGCCAAACCCTCGGAAAGGCCGCGGACTGATCCGCGGCCGGAACTAATCACGGCAAGCGAGTGATCCGAGGAGACGCTGATGGAGCTGCGTGAGCGCCTACAGGGACAGCGGACCCCGACCAGCAACGAGCCGCAGGCACCGCTCGACGGCTTCGCGGAGCTCAAGGATCGGGTGCATCTGGCGGTCATCTCCGATCTCGGTCCGCGCCTGTACAACGAGTCGCTGTCCCAGCAAGCCCTGCGCGACGTCGTCCTCGCCGACATCCGCAACCGACTCGCGCAGGAGCGCGGGATCGCGATCGCCGACCGCGACCGCCTCGTGCAGGAGATCGCCGACGACACGCTCGGGCACGGCCCGATCGAGCCGCTGCTCCAGGACGACGACGTCAGCGAGGTGATGGTCAACGGGCACGCCGATGTCTGGGTCGAGCGGGCCGGCACGCTGCACAAGACCGCGGTGCGGTTCAGCGACGAGCACCACCTGCGCCGGATCATCAACAAGATCGTCGCCCAGGTCGGGCGGCGCGTCGACGAGTCCTCGCCGCTGGTCGACGCCCGGCTGCCCGATGGCAGCCGCGTCAACGCGGTGCTGCCGCCGCTGTCGCTGACCGGTCCGCTGCTGACGATCCGTAAGTTCGCCAAGAGCCGCTGGGATCTGAACGGCCTGGTCGCGATGGGCACGATGCCGGCCGAGGCCAAGGAGTTCCTCGAGCTGTGCATCGAGGCACAGCTCAACATCCTGATCTCGGGAGGCACGGGCTCCGGCAAGACGACGCTGCTGAACGCGTTGTCGACCGCGATCCCGCAGTCCGACCGGATCATCACAATCGAGGACGCCGCCGAGCTGCGCCTCCATCAGACGCACGTGCTGCGGCTCGAGGCCCGGCCCAAGAACGTCGAGGGCCAGGGTGAGATCCCGATCCGCGAGCTGGTCCGCAACTCGCTGCGAATGCGGCCCGACCGGATCATCGTCGGCGAGGTTCGCGGCTCCGAGGCGCTCGACATGCTCCAGGCGATGAACACGGGCCACGACGGCTCGCTCAGCACGTGTCACGCGAACGCGCCGCGGGACGCGCTGTCCCGGCTCGAGTCGATGGTCCTGATGGCCGGCGTCGACTTCCCGCTGCGGGCGGTTCGCCAGCAGGTCTCGCGCGCGCTCGATCTGGTCGTGCAGATCGAGCGCTTCAGCGACGGCTCGCGGAAGCTGACCTGCATCACCGAGGTTGAGCGCATGGAGGGTGAGACGGTCACGCTCCAGGACATCTTCGAGTATAAGTTCGACCGCACGCACGAGCATGGGGGCTCACTCGCGTACACCGGCCTGCGCCCGAGCTGCAACAAGTTCGAGCGCCGCGGCTTGACGCTGCCGAGGTGGATGGACCAGCACAAGTTCGCCGGCGCCGCGCCGATGGCGGCCGCCGCCGCTCGGAACCCTCGCATCGAGGCGCACGGGCGCCGCTTCGGACGATGATCGACCTGCTCGCCACCAGCTTCCTCTCCAGCACCGAAGGAGTAGTAGCGGGCTGCGTCGCGTTCGGACTGCTGCTCGGGTTGTCGGTGCTGCTGCTGGTGTCACGGCGCACGGACGTGAGCCGGCGTGTGAGCGAGTTCGTATCCGGTCCGAGTGCCGCGGAGGCGGATGCGCGCTCGCTGGTCCAGCGGGCGTTGGGGGACAAGCAGGCACGCACGATCTCGCACTCGCCGTGGATCACGCAGCTGCGGCTCGAGCTCGATGTGGCCGAGGTGCCGATCGGGTTGGAGCAGCTGGCAGCGCTGGTCGCGCTGGCCATGGTGGTCGTCGGCTGGCTGCTCGTCACCGAGACCGCGAGCCTGCTCGCGGCGCCGCTGGCGCTGGTCGTCCCGGCCGTTGGATACTTCGCGCTGCGCTCACGCGCTGATCGCCAGCGGCGCACGTTCTCGGAGCAGCTGCCGGACAACCTCCAGGTGATCGCCTCGGCGATGCGCGCCGGTCAGACGTTCGTCGGCTCGCTCCAGGCGGTGGTCGACGATGCGCCCGAGCCGTCGGCTCGCGAGCTGAAGCGTGCCGTCACCGACGAGGCGCTGGGCGTTCCTCTCCAGGATGCGCTCGGTCAGGTGACCGAGCGGATGAAGAGCGAGGACTTCCAGCACCTCGCGATCGTCGCCGGCCTGCAGCGAGACACCGGCGGTAACACCGCCGAGGTGATCGACCTGGTGGCCGACACGATCCGCGGGCGAATCGAGATCCGGCGACTGGTACGGGGGCTGACCGCCCAGGGAAGGTTGGCGGGCCTCGTCCTCTCCGGCCTGCCTGTGGGGCTGCTGCTGCTGATCTCGCTGGTCAACCCGACATATGCGCATCCGCTGTTCCACAGCACGCTCGGGCTGATCGCTCTGGGCGTCGCGCTGACGCTGATGGTGAGCGGCAGCTTGATCATCCGTCGAATCGTCAACATCCGGATCTGAGCTCATGTACATCTTTCTCGCTTTGGGCGTCGTCTGCGTCGGGGTCGCGGTGGCGGCGCTGCTGTTCGCGTTCGGTACTCGCCGGCTGAGGACCGCTCAGCGGCTATCGACGATCCAGGACTACGGCTTCACATCCGAAGCCGTGATGCCGCCGATCCTCAGCGCTGAGCCGAAGCGCTCGCTGGTCACCGGCAGCGTCACCTGGCTGGGCGACCTGCTGAGCCGCCGTCTCGGCAGCGTCGGCGAGGACGAGATGCGCGAGCAGCTGATGGCCGCCGGCATGTACACGGTGTCGCCGCGGACGATGCTCGGCTACCGCGTGCTGGCGGCCGTGGTGCTGCCGATCATCATCTTCGTCGTCACCGGCGGCGGCCAGCTGCTGGACATCGTCGCGATGGTGCTGATGCTGTTCGCTGGCTGGGTGCTCCCGCTCACCTATGTGCAGCGCAAGGCGCGCAAGCGACTGCAGGAGATCGATCGGCGTCTGCCGGACCTGATCGACCTGCTGACCGTGATGGTGGAGGCAGGGCTCAGCTTCTCCGCTGCACTGCGGCAGGCGGCGCCCGAGTTCGGTCCGCCGCTGAGCGACGAGCTGCGCTTGACGCTGCAGGAGCAGACGATGGGACTTGGGGTCGACGAGGCGCTCGGCAACCTGGCCGACCGCGCCGACACTCCGGCGGTGCGTTCGTTCGTGCGCGCGATGGCGCAGGGCGAGCGGATGGGCATCTCCACCGGCCAGGTGATGCGCTCGCTGGCGCAGGAGATGCGGGCGCGCCGCAAGTCTCGGGCCCAGGAGAAGGCGCAGAAGGCGCCGGTGCTGATGCTGTTCCCGCTGGTCTTCCTGATCTTCCCGTCGATGTTCATCGTGCTGATGACGCCGGCGGTGATCAACCTGGTCAGGTCGCTCAAGGGCTTCTGAGCGACGCCGCGGGCCTGGGCGTCGCGTTGGAGCTGGACGTCGCGTCGCGTGGGCCCGGGCGTCTCCGCGGGTCGAATATCGACTGACAGTCCGTCGATATTCGACCCGCGGAACGCGACGGACGACCTCTTGGACCCGACGGATGGCCTCTTGGACCCGACGGATGGCCTCTTGGTGCCGAGGCCGTCGGCGGGTGTGGCTCGTCGGCGGCTTCGGAGCGTTATGCTCCGGCGCCTACGGCGACCCTGACGTGGACGCGGCGGGGTGATCGCCGGCAGCGGCGAGCGAGAGGACGTGACGATGAAGGCCTTGGTTTCTGTGCGGCGGTCAGGAAGGCGGGTGTTCGCGGCGCTCGCTTCGGCGGTTGCGCTTGCAGTCGTGGGCGCGCTGGCCAGCGCCGGCCCGGCAGCTGCTGTCGCCCGAGTGACCCCGTTCGCGACCGGCCACATCATCGTTGCGGGCAGGCTGCGGCAGCCGCCGACTACCGCCGAATGCGAGAGCAAGTACGGGATCGCCTGCTATCAGGCCTTCCAGCTCCAGCGGGCCTACGAGCTGCCGACCCTGTTCTCCAAGGGGATCGGCGGGCGCCGCGAGACGATCGTGATCGTCGATGCGTTCGGCTCGCCGTCGATCGCCTCCGATCTGCGGACTTTCGACGCGCAGATGGGTCTGCCCAACCCGCCGTCCTTCCGAGTGATCACTCCCGAGGGTCCGATCACGACGAATCCCAGTAACTGCACGTCGGTGTACAGCCCGACCGGCCCCGACCTGTGCTCCGACTACTACGGCTGGACCGACGAGACGAGCCTCGACGTCGAGTGGTCGCACGCGATGGCTCCGGATGCCAACATCCTCCTGGTCGAAACGCCGGTTACGGAGACCGAGGGCGTCTACGGATTCCCGCAGCTCGTCGCCGCCGAGAACTACGTCATCGACCACCACCTCGGTGACGTGATCTCCCAGAGCTGGGGCGCCGCTGAGCGGACGTTCACCAGTGCGAAGCAGCTCCGCTCGCTTCGCTCCGCATACCGCAACGCGAAGCGGCATCACGTGACCGTGCTGGCGTCGAGCGGAGATGACGGCTCAACCGATGAGTACTGCGACCCGACGTCGGGATGCGCGAACCCGAACGACCTCTTCTGCTGCTATGCCCAGAGGACGATCGACTGGCCGGGGTCCGACCCGCTGGTCACGGCCGTCGGCGGCACGCAGCTGCATCTCGATGACGCGGGCTACCGGACCGCTCCCGACAGCGTCTGGGACGACCTCAGCTCCACGGTCGGGGTGCCAGGTCCTGTGTACACCTGGGGGGCGAGTGGCGGAGGTCGATCCACCGTGTTCTCACGGCCAGCGTTCCAGAACCGGGTGGCCGGCCGCGTCGGCCGCCACCGTGGCACGCCCGACATCGCGATGAGCGCTGCCGTCGACGGGGCGGTCGACTTCTACGACACCACCGACCCGTCAGTCGCCGGCTGGGGGATCGTCGGCGGAACCAGTGAAGCCTCGCCGCTGTTCGCCGGCATCGTGGCGCTGGCCGACCAGGTGGCGGGCCACAAGCTCGGCTACCTCAACCCGACGCTGTACGCGATGGCTCGGAAGGGAAAGCGCGACGGCATCGTGCCGATCTCCGAGGGCGGCAACGCCTACACGTTCTGCCACCCCGCTGAGATCGAGTCGGATGGCGCCTGCGCCTCCAGCGCCGACCTCGTGCAGGTGCCCGGCTTCGACGCTAACGGCGCCTACAACCTCGCGACCGGGTTGGGCACCGTTGACGCTGCCTCCTTCGTTCCGGCACTGGCTCGCGCAGCGGATCACGCTTCCAGCTCAGAGCGGCATCGCTGAGCCTGGATCGCGCTTGCGGCCGGGACCGGCATCGCTAGGGCCCCCGCGGTCAGAGACAGGTCCCGGTCGAGCGCGAGCTACGACGGCTTGTCGCCACCGCCTACAGGCTTCTGGCGACGGTGCTGAGCTGGTCTGACACCTTGCCGCCCAGCAGCGTCAGCGCGACCAGCGCGACCAGCGCGATCAGCACGATGATCAGGGTGTACTCGGTCAGCCCCTGACCATCCTCCTCGTCCAGTGCGCGGGCCAAAGCGAGTTGGGCCTTTGCGAATATCGACAGCATGTTCCTCCGAACCAGATAGCGCTTGAAAGTAAGAGAGGCACCCACCGAGCGTGACTTTGGTGGGTGCCTCCCTGGTCCGATCCGCCATGGCTGCTGGATCGCGTGGAGACCCAGCAGCCAGTTACGAGATCAGATGCTGGTCGCGACGGTGCTCAGCACGTCGGAGACCTTGCCGCCCAGCAGCGTCAGCGCGGCGATCGCGATGACGGCGATCAGCGCCAGGATCAGGGCGTACTCGGTGAGGCCCTGACCCTCTTCCTCGTCAGCTGCACGAGCGAGGGCGAGCTGCACCTTGGTGATGATCGACAGCACTTTCACTCCTTGTCGTTGGTTCCGTCCAGTAAGTCCTTCTGGGTCCGTCCAAGTAAGTTCCATTCACACCCCCACCTGTACGTCCTGACCTCACTGCGTTTCTGCACCTTCCCCGGTAGGTGGGAGGGGTGTCCGGGCCTGGGCCCGGACACCTTCACACATCAGACGTCCGAGCCTGCGCCCGGACACCTCGACAGCATCAGATGCTGGTCGCGACCGTGCTCAGCACGTCGGAGACCTTGCCGCCGAGCAGCGTCAGCGCGGCGATCGCGATGACGGCGATCAGCGCGAGGATCAGGGCGTACTCCGTGAGTCCCTGCCCCTCCTCGTCGTCCACCGCACGCGCCAGCGCCAGCTGCAGGTTGGTGAAGAGCTTAAGCATTCGAATTTCACCCCCTCCCATGCGTCTCGATGTGGAAGGCGCACAAGTTCTCCTCAGTCCAGAAGACGCTGGTCTCCCCTCTGCGCACTAGGTCAAACATTGCCAAGTTGCGATATCGGTTGTGCTCGAGTTTTGCTTTAGATGCCCTCGACAGATCGGTCATCGCGCCACATGCGCGCGACACAATCCGTCCCTGCGCGGACACGCCCACCGCGGGCCTGTGCCCGATCGAGCACGATAGGTATCGGCCGCTGACCCGTCGCCACGCGATCGTCTAAGCCGCGCCTAGACAAATGTCTAGTCGTGCGTAGCGAGTCCACTGGCGACGTTAACTACATGCCCGTGGACACCGACGCACCTCGCGTGGACGTCGTCGCGCCACCCGTGGAAGCTGACGTCCCGCGCATGGATGCAGTCGCGCCACCCGTGGAGGCTGACGTCCCGCGCACGGACACCGGGCCGCTCACTGGCGCCGCATCGATCTCGGTGGCCGCCCGGATGTGCGGCTGGCTCGAGGCCCGGGCGCTGTTCATCGCCGCCGTCGCCGCCGTGACCGTGATCAGCTTCGCGTCGATCCCGGCGCACCTCTCGCAGGACGGCTGGCTGGCGCTGGTCGCCGGGCGGATCATCGCCCACCACGGGATCCCGTACCACGACTACCTGACCGTGATGGCCTACGGCGTCCGCTGGCACGATCAGCAGTGGCTCGCGCAGCTACTGATGTACGGCCTCTACTCGCTCGGTGGGCTGGCGCTGCTGACGGTCCTGTACGTGCTGATCACCGGCGCCGCGTTCGCGATGGCGATCGCCGCCGCCCGGCGGCTCGGCGCCGACGACCGGCACATCGTCGCGATGCTGCCGCTCGGCGCGTTCTTCTACCTGGCGACCGCGGTCTCGATCCGCACGCAGGGATTTGCGTATCCGCTGTTCGTCGGCGTGCTGTGGCTGCTGGCCTCGGAGCTGCGCCGCCCGACCCGCCGCGCCTATCTGGCGTTCCCGATGCTGATCGTGTGGGGGAACCTGCATGGCTCCGCCACGCTCGGCGCAGGCATCGCGTGCCTGTACGGAGCTTGCGTGCTCGGCGCCGGCGTCGCCGTCAGGCCCGCCAAGCGCTGGCGAGGCCTGCTCGACGCGCGCGGGCTGGCGTTCCTGATCTGCTCGCCGCTGTGCCTGCTGGTCACGCCCTACGGCCTGTCGATCATCGACTACTACCGGGCGACGCTGTTCAACCCCGAGTTCGGCAAGCTGATCTCGGAGTGGCAGCCCGTCACCGCCTACATGGTCCTGGCGGTGCCGCTGCTGCTCGTGATCGTGGGCATCGTCTGGGCGCTCGGGCGCAGCGGACGGCGAACCCCGGTGTGGCACCAGCTCGCGCTGATCGTGCTCGCGCTGGGGGCGATCGACGCCGTCCGCAACATCACCTGGTTCGGCCTCGCGATGGTCGTGCTGATGCCAGCGACGCTCACCCACGTGTTCCCGCCCAAGCCCGCCGCGCCACGCCGTTACCGGCTGAACCTGACGCTCGCCGGCGCCTCGATCGGCCTCACCGTGATCGTCGCCGCGGCCACGCTGGCGCGGCCTGCATCGTGGTTCGAGAGCACCTATCCGACGCGCGCGGTCAGCGTCGTCAGGAGCATCGTCGCGCGCCAGCCGCACGCCAAGATCTTCGCCGACGTGCGCTTCGCCGACTGGCTGGTGTGGCACGACCCGGCGCTCGCCGGTCACATCGCGTACGACACCAGCTTCGAGAACCTCAGCCTGCAGCAGCTGGAGATGCTGAACCGACTGGGGGAGCCGCTGGCGCCGGGGCAGCGCGATCCGCTGGCGCCTTACTCCGTGCTCGTCCTGTACCCCCAGAACAGGGCGACCAACCACGAGCTCGTGTCACGTACGCGCGCGCGCGTGATCCTTCGCTCGAAGCGCGTGTTGATCGCCACCAAGACGGCCACCTGACGGGCCGGGGCTGGCGACGGCGAGGCGCACCAATCGTGGGAACGGTCACGCCCTCAGCTGCAGCCCTCCGACCGAGCCAGCCGCTCGATGATCGGCTGCCGGCGAGGTCGCGCCCGGCGCTGCTCGCGGACGACCGTTGCCTGCTGGCGGCCGTCGTGCTGCTGCTGACCGGCTTCGTCGGGCTGTTCATGACGATCGGCGCCGACGCCAGGTGGCTGGCCGCGCTGGGAAAGCTGATCGTCGCGCGCGGCTCGGTGCCGCGCGGTGTGCCGTTCGCCTCCGCGTCCACCGCCCATTGGGTGAACACGCTCGTGCTAGCCGAGCTGATCTTCCACGGCCTCGAGAGCGTGGCCGGCGATCGTGGCTTGGCCGTCGCCAACCTGGTGGCCGTCACCGCCGCCTTCGGGATCCTCGCCGCTGACGCCCGCGCCGAGGGTGCCCGCCCGGGTCCGATTGCGATCGCGCTGCTGCTGGTCACGCTGGGCGCCTACCCAACGCTGGCGGTCGTGCGCGTGCAGATGTTCTCGCTCGCCCTGCTTCCGGCGATGGTGGCGCTGCTGCACGCAGACGAGCGCCGGCCCTCGCGGCGCATCTGGCTGGCGCTGCCGCTGCTGGCGCTGTGGTCGAACCTGCACGGGGGGGCGCTGGCGGGGCTCGCGATCCTGTACGCGTACCTGGCGCTGTCGCGCGCGCCCCGCGCCCGCTCCGGCTCCCGCGGTGAGCGCCTGACGGTCGCCGGCGTCGCCCTCGGCGCGCCGCTCGCGATGTCGCTGACGCCGGGCGGCCTCGACACGATCTTCTATTACCACGGCCTGCTCACCAACGTGGCGGCGCAGCGTGGGTTCGGCCAGTGGGCGCCGCTGGGGACGAGCGTGACGGACTGGCTGCTGGTGGCGAGCGCGATCGTGCTGGCGCTCGGCCTGCGCCGGCAGCTCCCGCGGCTGTGGGAGACGGTGGTAATCGTGGCGATGGCGGCGCTGACCGTGAAGGCCGCGCGAGACGGCGTGTGGCTGCTGTTCCTGCTCGTCGCTCCGGCCGCTCGTGGCAGCCGCTCCGCTAGCCGCTGGGAGCCGCTCGCCCCGGCGCTGGCGATCCTCGGCGTGCTCGTGCTGACGCTTGACATCGTGCACGGACCGGATCCGAGCGGCGTCAGCCAGCGGATCGTCGAGCGCGCGATCGAGCGCGCCCACGGCGCGCCGATCCTGGCCGATGCGCTGGCATCCGAAGAGGTGGCGCTGGCTGGGGGGAAGGTCTGGGCGGGCAACCCGCTGGACGCGTTCTCGCAGCGTGTGCAGAGCGAGTACGTCGACTTCCTGCAGGGGGAGCCGGGCGGGCGCGCTGCGCTACGTGCGCCCGGCGTCCGCTTCGTGCTCGCCGGCCGCGGCAGCGCCGCCGCCGCGCTGACCGCCCGCGATGACCGCTACAGGCTGGTGGCCGCCGACGCCACCGCTGTCCTCTACCAGCGGGTCGGACCAGGTGCCCGCCCGCCCGCCGCCCGATGATCCCGGAGACGACAGCTACGAGCCACTCCGGCACTGAGCTCGTGATCGCGCTGAAGCGCACCGCGTCGGTGCTGCTGCTCGGGCTCGCGCCGGTCGTGGTCACGATCGCGGTGATCGCCTTGACGTACGGCAGCTCCACGTTCCTGTCGGACTTCCACGGCGACCTGTACTTGGCCGGCAAGGCGATCCTCGCCGGACACGACCCTTACCGGGCGGCGTTTCTCGCCCAGCTGGCGGCGATCGCGCGGGCCGGGGGGCACCCGAGCGAGGTGTTTGCGGTTCCCGTGTACCCGGCGCCGGCGCTGCTGGCGGCGACGCCGCTGGCGCTGCTGCCCTACCACGCGGCGGCGATCGTGTTCACCGTGCTGAGCGCCGCCGCGCTGTGCCTCGGCCTGTGGCTGCTCGGCGTCCGGGACTGGCGCTGCTACGGGGCCGCGTTCCTCAGCTTTCCGGTGCTGCACTCGCTGCGGCTCGGCCAGCTCAACGAGCTGCTCGTGCTGTTGTGTGCGGTCGCCTGGCGCTGGCGACCGCGGGAGCTGGTGTCCGGCTGTGTGGTCGGCGCCGCCGTCGTCGCCAAGCTGTTCCTCTGGCCGCTGGGGCTGTTCCTCGTGCTGAGCAGGCGCTGGCGCGCGGTGGCGAGCGCCGTGGCGCTCGCCACCGCGCTCGTCCTGATCGCCTGGGCCGTGCTCGGATTCGCCGGCTTCGCCTCCTACCCGCGGATGCTGAGCGACCTGTCGGCGGTCGAGGGCAGCGCTGGGATCTCGCTGCTCAGCCTCGGCACCGACGCGGGGCTGGCCCACCAGGCCAGCTCCGCGCTGATCGTCTGCGTGAGCGCGGCGCTCGTGGCGCTCGCCTGGTTGTCGCTGCGGCTCCGGGATGACGAGCCCGACTCCGCCGCCGCCTCCGAAGACAAGCGCGACGCCGCCGCCGAGGCGGGCGAGCGCAGCGCCTTCGGGCTGCTGATCGTCGCCGGGATCACCTCCTCGAGCCTCGTGTGGCCCCACTACC
>JASHQV010000322.1 GCA_030038955.1 Solirubrobacteraceae bacterium | reverse complement strand
GCCGCGAGTAGCCGCGTCCCCAGAGCCTCCGGCTGAGGCCGAGGCGGCCAGTGCCGAGACGGAGGCGAGCAGCACCGGGCCTGGGATGGGCAGCGCCGACACGGAGGCCGAGGGCGCCGAGGCCGACGGCAGCGCTGAGGTGGTTAGCGAAGAGCCTGAAGTGGGCAGCAGCGAGGCTGACGAGCCTGAGCTGGGCGCCGAGGCGGACGCTGACGCTAGCGAGTAGCGCGACCCGGCGATGATCCCGTTCGTCGGGCTGACCGGCGGGCTCGGCGCGGGCAAGTCGACGGCGCTCGAGGCATTCGGACGGCTGGGCTGCGCGACGCTGTCGACGGATGCGGTCGTGCACGAGCTGTACGCCGATCCGGACGTCGTCGCCGCGGTGGTCGAGCGGTTCGGGCGGGAGGTGGCGTCGGACGGGACGATCGACCGGGCGGCCTTGGCGCAGCGGGCGTTTGCCAGCGCCGACGGGCGGGCCTGGCTGGAGCGCTTGCTGTGGCCGCTCGTGGGGGAGCGCATGGTCAGCTGGAGGGCCGGTGCCGAGCGTCGCGAGCCGGCGCCGGTGGCGGCGGTCGTGGAGGTGCCATTGCTGTTCGAGTCGGGGATGGAAAGCGCGTTCGACGCGACCATCTGCGTGGTCGCCGACGAAGCGATCCGGCACGAGCGCGCGGCGCCACGCGGCCATCAGGCGCTCGACGAGCGCGCCGCTCGCCAGCTCAGCCAGCAGGAGAAAGCCGCTCGCTGCACGTATGTGGTGGTCAACGACGGCGATCTCTCCGGGCTGGAGCGGAAGCTGTCGACTGTTCTTGACAAGATCAACCGCGGGGCTGCTGATGAGCACGACGACTAGAGCACCGGGAGCGGCGACCGCGGGACGAGTCGACCCGCGGCGCCAGGCCGCGGTCCGCCGCCGTCGCCGCGCGCTCGTCGCTGCCTGCCTGATCGTCGCGTGCGTGGCTGGAGCATTTGCGGCGGCGCCGTTGTTCAAGCGGGCCATCGACGAGCTGACGCTGCCGTTGCAGTATGCGAGCATCATCCGCGCCCAGGCGAGGGACAAGCGGCTGCCACCGGCGCTGATCGCCGCGGTGATCTATGCCGAGACGAAGTTCGACGGTCGCACCTCGCCGGCCGGCGCCGAGGGGCTGATGCAGATCGAGCCGCAGACGGCCGAGTTCCTCGCCCGGCGCTCGGGGGCAACGAGCTTCCAGCTGTCGGACCTCGGCACGCCCGCGGTCAACATCGCCTACGGCAGCTACTACCTGCGGTACCTGCTGGATGAGTACGGCGGCAGCCCGGTGGCGGCGCTGGCCGCCTACAACGGCGGCGAGACCAACGTCGACCACTGGATGGCTCGCGCCGGCGTCAGCGCCCGCGGCTTCACGATCGGCGAGATCCCGTTCCCGCAGACGCGCGCGTACGTCGAGAAGGTCTTGCAGGCCGAGCAAAAATACCGGCGGACGTATCCGAAGCAGCTGGGGTACGGGTAGCGTGGCCGCGACGAAAGCGAGCGAGCGCCCGCGGCGCGGGTCGGCGCCCAGCGCCCGCACGCGCGTCGCCCGGCACCCCGAGCGCGGGCTTTACGAGCGCGAGCAGGTCGACGCGATCCTCGACGCCGGCTTCTACGGCCACCTCGCGTTCGCGCTCGACGGGCAGCCCTACGCGATGCCGATGCTGTACGTGCGCGACGGCGACGAGCTCTTCCTGCACGGCTCCGTCAAGGGCCGGTTCGCGCGCGAGATCGTCGGCGACGTGCCGCTGTGCTTCACGGTCACGCTGATCGACGGGCTCGTGCTGGCGCGCTCGGCCTTCAACCACTCGGTCAACTACCGCTCGGCGGTGGTGCTCGGCCGCGCGCACGCGGTCACCGACCGGGCGCGGAAGCTGCGGGCGATGGACCTGCTCGTCGACCACATCATCCCCGGGCGCACGTCCGACGCCCGCCAGGCGGACGCCGGCGAGCTGAAGGCCACCGAGATCATCGCCCTGGAGATCGAGGAGGCGTCGGCCAAGGTCCGCAGCGGCGGCCCGGTCGACAAGCGCAAGGACATGCAGATGCCGATCTGGGCCGGCGTGCTGCCGCTGGCGCTGGTCGCCGGCGAGCCGGTCAGCGACGAGCAGGCGCGCGCGCCCGTGCCCGAGTACGTGAAGCGGCGCCTGCGCGCCTGAATCGGTCCCGCCCCGCGCGCCTCCAACGGGCCGGTCGGCGTGATGCCCCGGCGCGGCCGAACCCAAAGTCGGCCGCGCCGCGAGCGAAGTCACCGATGCGGGGCGTCCAAGCGCCGCCCGTCGCCACCGCTACGCTAGCTCGGGCATGCCCCAGTTCGAGCTCGAAGGCACGTACTCACCGACCGCCGACCAGCCGAAGGCGATCGCCTCGCTCGCCGAGGGACTGCAGGCGGGCGAGCGGATGCTGACGCTGCTCGGCGCGACCGGCACCGGCAAGACGCTGACGATGGCCGCAACCGTCGCCGCAGTGCAGAAGCCGGCGCTGGTGATCGCCCACAACAAGACGCTGGCGGCGCAGCTGTGCAACGAGTTCCGCACGTACTTCCCGCACAACGCGGTCGAGTACTTCGTCTCCTACTACGACTACTACCAGCCGGAGGCGTACGTCCCCTCCAAGGACCTGTACATCGAGAAGGACTCGGCGATCAACCAGGAGATCGACCGGCTGCGGCACGCGGCGACGGCGGCGTTGTTCGCCCGACGCGACGTGCTGATCGTCGCCTCCGTCTCGTCGATCTACGGCCTCGGCTCGCCGGAGGTGTACGACGAGAACCTGCAGACGCTGATCAAG
>JASHQV010000321.1 GCA_030038955.1 Solirubrobacteraceae bacterium | reverse complement strand
GACGTCGCCAGCCGGGGCGCGGACAGCGACCTCGCCGGGCGCAGAGCCGCCGCCCAGGCAGCCCGCGCCGCCCGCGACGAAGCTGATATCGACGTCGCGCGTGGCGGAGCGGTCACCGACGTCGCCAGCCGGGGAGCCGACAGCGACCTCGCCC
Organism: Solirubrobacteraceae bacterium; assembly: GCA_030038955.1. Taxonomy (GTDB): domain Bacteria; phylum Actinomycetota; class Thermoleophilia; order Solirubrobacterales; family Solirubrobacteraceae; genus Palsa-465. The sequence goes on along the minus strand of JASHQV010000321.1, from coordinate 2,861 downwards.
GCGGGCGAGCCGGCACGGAGCTCGCCCGGCGCGAAGCGGGCGCCGTGCTCGCTCGCGGTGGGGCTGGCACCGATCTTGCCTGGCGGGCGCTCGCCGCTGGCGCTGAAGCGGTGTGGGCGCCCCGTGCCGTCGTCTTCCACGCGGTCGATGACGTCGGCTGGCAGGAGCTGCTGCGACGCGCATGGAGATCGGATCAGCTGATCCTCTGCTGCAAGCGCCACCCGGCGCTGCGGCAGCAGCTGCGCGCCGGCGTGTTCTGGAGCGACGCACACCTGTCGCTCGCGCTGGCGCTGCTCGCAAGCTCGCCGCGTCTGCCCAGCTCCGTCCGGATCGCGCTGGCGCTGCCGTACGCGCGGCGGCTGTACGCCGGCCCGCAGACGCCGAAGCTGGCGCCGTTCCGGCTGGCGCTCGACCTCACCGAAGCGGCGGCCTGCGCCCGGGGGGCGGCGCGCCATCGGGTCATGGTCATCTGAGCGACGCGGCGGGTTCCTCTGCGAGTATCCACAGATGGGCTTGATCGACATCATCACCGGCCGGCGCCGGGCGGCCCCGCCAGCAGGCCGGGATCGCCTGTTCGCGATCACGACCGCCTACGTGACGCTGCAGGGCGAGCTGTCGACCAGCTCGAGCGGCAGCGCCGCAATCGTCTTCCAGTCGCTCAGCACGGCGGACTTCCAGTCGATCCTCGACGACACCGAGGCGGTCGTCAAGGCGACGGCGGAGGACAGCGCCACACAGCTCGACAGCAGCGAGGACAGCTACGGGTTCCGCTGGCTGACGCTGCGGGGGAAGGACTTCGAGTCGCTTGTGGTCGGGATCAACGCGATCAGCACCAGCCTCGAGGCCGGTGGCTACGGCGACCGCCTGCTGTGCGCGGTGTTTCCGTTCGCCGACCGTGACCAGCGAAAGCTGTACTGGATCTACAACTTCAAGCGAGGCAGCTTCTATCCGTTCGCGCCGGCCGGCGGGCGCGAGCAGCGTGACAGCGAGCGCGAGCTCGTGCTCAAGGCGCAGCTGGCGAGCGACCTGCCGATCGAGGACGATCTGGGTCGTTGGTTTCCCTTGTGGGGAATCCCGATCTGATGTTGGTCCCCCGGGGAATCCCGACCTCACGCCCGTGGAATCCCGAACGAGTGGGGAATCCGATCTGATGCTGGATCCGCTGGACGCGTGATGCCAGACGCCGGTCTCGATCCCGAGGGGGCCCGGGCGCTGCTGGACTCGGCCTCGGTGCTCGCCGACCTGCCCGAGGCTGCGCGCCAGACCGGGGCCACTGATGCCGCCGACGCGTTCCGCGCGACGATCGTCTGGACGGCGGGCGACGAGCTGCTGCCCGGTCGCAGCTACGAGCTGCGACGCGGCACGGAGTCCGCCACCGCCACCGTCGCGCCATTGCGCTACCGGCTCGACCTCGCCACCGGCGAGCACGTCGCCGCGACCGTGCTGAGGGCCGGCGAGATCGGGGTCTGCGATCTCGAGCTCGAGGTCAGGATCGCGCCCCCCGACCCGGCGGGGAGCGACCGCGCGACGGACTTCTCGTTGAACAACCGCGCCTCCGGCGGCGTCGTCGGCGTCGGGCGCCTGCAGTTCGCGCTGCGGCGCTCCGACAACGTGCGACGCCAGGCAATGGCGGTCGACAAGGCAGCGCGCGCGGCGCTGCTCGAGCAGCGGCCGGCGGTCGTCTGGCTGACGGGCCTGCCCGGCGCTGGGAAGTCGACGATCGCCAACCTCGTCGCGAGCGAGCTGCACCGTCGCGGCCGTCACGCGTACGTACTCGATGGGGACAACGTGCGTCACGGACTCAACTCGGATCTCGGCTTCACCCCGGCCGACCGGGTGGAGAACATCCGCCGCATCGGCGAGGTGGCAGCGCTGATGGTCGATGCTGGCCTGATCGTGCTGGTCTCGTTCATCTCCCCGTACCGGGCGGAGCGCTCGATGGCGCGCTCGCTGGTGGCCGACGACGAGTTCATCGAGGTGCACGTCGACGTGCCGCTCGAGGTTGCCGAGCAGCGCGACCCGAAGGGTCTATATCGCAAGGCGCGGGCCGGGCAGCTGGTCAACCTGACCGGGATCGACTCGCCCTACGAGCCGCCCGAGGCGCCCGACGTGCAGCTGCGCACCAACCGGATCACGCCCGAGGACGCCGCCGCCCGGGTGATCGCGGCGCTGGAGGCGGCGGGACGGCTGTCACCGACCGCGAACCGGTGAGCGTGTGCGGTCGTCTGTCGAGCCGCGCGACCCGGTGCAGACTGGGCCGCCGGCCACGAAGCGGCGGCTGAGCCCCAACCACGAAGCGGCGTGACGGGCGGCTGAGCCCCGGCCACGAAGCGGCGGCTGAGCCCCGGCCACGAAGCGGCGGCTGAGCCCCAGCTACGAAGCGGCGTGACGGGCGGCGGGCAAGCGGCTCGAGCGAGCAAGCTGGACGCTGGAACTGTCAACCTGTCCGTGCGCGCAAACCGATCGGACTCGCGGTCGATTGCGCGCCAGAGCATGAAAAACCTGCTCTGGCGCGCACCGTGGCTGGGCGCGGGACGGTTTGCGCGCTCGAGCACGTCACGCGGGGAGGGAGGCCCCGGGAGCCGTGCCTGCGTCTGTGGCGCGAGCATGCGAGCCGTGCCGCGCCCGGCCCGCGCGCTTGCGTCCGACGCCTCGGGTGCCTGTGTCCGACGCCCCTCAGCCCGGGATCAGCCCTTCGCCGCTGAACTCCGCGCTGGCCTCCTCCAGGGTCACGTCCGGCGGCGGCAGGATCAGGTCCGAGCCGCCCAGGAAGTCCTCGTCCAGCCGGCGGCCGTGACTCCGTACGAACTCCAGCAGCCGGTCGTACTGCTCGTGGAAGCCGGCCTCGTCTCCAGCTTCGC
>JASHQV010000320.1 GCA_030038955.1 Solirubrobacteraceae bacterium | reverse complement strand
CGGCCGGCGACACGGCGCTGATGGAGCGCGTGTTCGGCAGCAAGTAGCTCCTGGCGGCGGGTGGCGGGGCGGCTCGGCTTGTCGGCCGGCGTCGCCGCGCCGCCCGGCGACCGCCGCGCCCGGTCTCAACGAGCCGACATTCGCCTCAGGCCGAGCCGCCCCGCCACCAGCCGCTCGATCTGACGCGCCTCCGGGATTCGCATCACCAGCGTCAGACACGCGTACACGGCGGCGCCGGCGATCACCGCCAGCCCGACCGACGCCATCTGACCGGCGATCGATCTGCCCACGAGGCCGTGCAGCCCCACCCAGACAGCGCGGGCGACCGCCGCCGTGATCGCCGCGGCGACGACGATCCGCACGGTGATCATCAGCGTCTGGCCGCCCTCGAGACGGCCGTTGAAGCCGACGCGCATCCGGTTGTACTGGAGCGCCACCATCACGATGTTGGCGGCGGCTGTCCCGATCACGAGCCCGGCAATCCCCAGCGGCTTGTACAGGGCGACGCTGACGATGATGTCGACGATCATGTTGAGCCCGGCCAGCTTGGTCGGAATCCAGGGCCGTTGCAGGGCGAAGAAGGTGCGCGTCAGCAGCAGGTTGAGGCCCGCGAACGGAAGGCTCCAGGCGTACCAGAACAGCGCAAGCGAGGTCAGGTGCGTGGAGAACGGCGTGAACTTCCCGTGCTGGAAGACGAGCTGCACGATCGGCGTCGCCAGCACCATCAGCCCGCCCGCGCACGGGATCAGCAGGAGGTTGATCTGGCGCATGCCGTTGCCGAGCGTGTGGCGCATCGCGGTGGGCGCGCGGCGCGCGGCCTGCCGGCTCAGCGTCGGGAACAGCACGGTCGAGACGGCGACGCTGAACACCCCCTGCGGCAGCATGTAGACGAGGAACGCAAGCTGGATCGCGCGGGGTCCCTCGCCACGGGCGCCCTTCACGAGCGCGCCGAACACGGAGTTGATCAGCGAGTCGAGGTTGACGATCCCGAGCCCGATCGTCACCGGCAGCATCAGCATGAACACCTGGCGGATCCGGGGATCGCGCCAGTCGAGCTCGAACCGCAATCGGAAGTCGATCCGTCCCAGCGCCCAGCCGACCATCGCGAGCTGCACGAACGTCGCCACCAGCCAGGCGATCGCGTACGCCTCGATGTGCGGCCGCAGCTGCTTGTGGAGGACGACCAGCAGCACCAGGATGACGAGGTTCCAGGCGACCGGAGCGAGCGCCGGGAGCGTGAACTCGTCGTAGGACTGGAGGATCCCGACGAGCATCCCGGTGAGCCCCAGGATCAGCACGACCGGGAACATGATCTGGGTCAGCGTCGCCGCCACGTCCCCTTCGAAATGCTTGCCGCTGAACAGCGGCAGGATCACGCCAGCCAGCACCATCCCGAGCGCCGTGATCGCGCCCAGCGCGATCAGGATGATCCAGAACAGCGTCGAGGCGAGCTTGAACGCCTCGCGCCTGCGTCCCTGCTGCAAGAGGTCGGTGAACACCGGCACGAACGCCGCCGACAGCGCCGCCTGCGCAAACAGGTTCGACATCAGGTTTGGGATCTGCGAGGCGATCGTGAACGCCGACGCTGCCGGAGTCGTGCCGAAGTAGCTGGCGGCGACGATCTCGCGGGCCAGCCCGGCGACGCGCGAGAGGGCGGTGGCGATCGCGAAGATCGCGGTGTTCGTGGCCAGCCGCCGCCGCGGGGCGGAGGCCGCTGGCGGGGTGGGATTGCCGCCGGCGGCGGTCATCTCGTCGGCCACGTCGCCGCTATAGTAGGGGCGCGCGGCGGCGGAAAGCTGACGGCGGCTGCGCGCTTCGACATGGCCAACATCCACTCACAGAAGAAGCGGATCCTGCGCGCCCGCCGCGAGCACGACGAGAACCGCCGCTACACGTCGCGCGTCAAGACCTACTTCCGCCGGCTCGAGCGAGCCGTCGCCGCCGGCGACGACGCCACCGCCGACGCCGAGCACCGCACGCTCGTGCAGACGATCGACAAGGCCGTCAAGCGGGGCGCCCTGCACCGCAACAACGGCGCCCGCAAGAAGTCTCGCGCCGCCCGCGTGCGTCGCGGCACCGCTGCGCAGTAGCCCGCCACGCAGCTCCAGCGGGGGGTGATGCACTTGAGTCCCGTATCGGGAGCATCATGTGCGTCAGGTCCCGGTCGGCGTTCGTCTGGTCAGCGTTCGCCGGTGATCTCGAGGACGGTCAGCAGCGCCGCCGTGTCCTCGGAGGCGCCGCCGGAGCCGCCGCCACGTGAGGCCAGCTCGAGGTCGGCGATCCGCCCGACCGCGGCCCGCAGGCGCTCGCTGCCGGCGCGGCTCGCGTCGCCGATCAGTCGATCGGCCGCGCGCGCCGGCATCCGCAGCGTCCGCTTGAGCTGCGCGGGCGGCTGACCGGCGTCGAGCGCTTCGGCGACCCGGTGGGCCTCGCGCACGCGGGCGCCCATCCAGTAGATCAGCCCCGACAGCCGCTCGCCTTGGGCGCGCGTCTGCAGCAGCAGCCGCACCGCCGGCGCCCGCTCGCCGGCGACGAGCTCGTCGGCCAGCGACCAGGCACGCCGTTCAGCCGAAGGCGCGGCCGCCTGCTCCACGCACTCGACGTCGACCGAGACCCGGGAGTCGGCGGCAGCGGAGGGCGGGATCAGATCCAAGGCGAGCTTCTCCAGCTCGCGCAGCAGCCGCTGCTGACGATCGCCGACGTGCGCGATCAGCGCACGGGCGGCGTCCGGCGCCAGCTCCAGCCCCAGCTCGCGACCCCGCATGACCACCCACCCCGGCAGCTCCCACGGCTTGACGCTGTTCTCCGCGGCGATGTCGCCGCCGGCCTTGGTGACCGCCTCGTGCAGCCGACCCGGGGCTTTCATCCGCCCTTCCTCGCGGGCGAAGAAGGCAACCGTCGTGTCCGGGGCGATCGCGGCCAGCGCCGCCACGAGCTGGTCGAGCTCCTTGTCCTTCCAGCGCTCGACCCCGTCGACGACGATGAACCGCCGCCCGATCGCGAGCGTCATCGCGTTCAGCGCCGCGGCCACCTCGTCGGGAATGCCAGCCTCCCCCTCGAAGACCTCGACCCCGTGGGCCCCGCTGTCCCGCTCGGCCAGCGCTCGCAGCCTCGCGCGGCGCTCGGCGATCCGCCCGTGATCGTCGCCGTGGATCAGGTATGCGGGCTTGAAGGTGGCGGCCATCGCGGTTCAGGTTAGGCGCCGGCTCGGGCGGACTTTCGATCGTTCGGCCTCCAGGATCGACATCACGATCAGCGACTCATAGATGCCGTCTGTGAGCCGGGCGTCGCGGAGGACGCCCTCCTGGACGAAGCCCGCGCGTCGGTAGGCGCGCTGCGCACGATCGTTGTTCGTCTTCACGTCCAGCCACAAGCGGTGTGCGTGCAGTTGCTCGAAGGCGCGGGCGATGACCAGCTCCAGGGCGACCGCGCCGAGTCCGCATCCGGGCGGCGAGACGACGATCCGCCGCAGCTCGATGTTGTGATCCGGGCTGCGCAAGCCGGCGAGCAGCACGAAGCCGACCATCTGCCCGTCCTGCTCGAGCGTGAGATGCGCCTCGTCGGGGTCCGACAGCGAGCGGCGATGATCGCCATCGGACCATCGCAGGATGAACGGCGCCGCGTCGGGGTCGGCCTCGAGCTCGAGCACGCGGCTCAGCTCGTCGAGGTGCATCTCGCGCAGCAGCATCCGACCCACGGTGTCGCTCATGCTCCTGAGTGGCCGGTCCCGGCAGTGGCGGCCTCAAAGGCCGCCAAGATCGCCTCCCTCGGGGAGGCGACGCGGCGCACCCCGTCGATCTCCCAGCTGTGCAGGCCGAACACCGGCGTCGCTGCCTGCAGCGCCAGCGCGATCTCCGACAGCGTGCCGTAGGCCCCGCCGACGGCGACGACCGCGTCGGCGGCGCGTGCCACGAGCCCGTTGCGCAGATCTCCCAGGCCGGTCGTCAGCGCGACCGTCACCCACTCGTTGGCCTCGCCGCGGTCGAGTCCCGGCAGCAGCCCGACGACGACGCCGCCGGCCTCGGCGGCGCCCCGCGAGGCCGCTGCCATCACGCCGCCGCGCCCGCCGGTGACGACGATCGCACCGCGCTCGGCCAGCCCGCGACCGATCGCCTCGGCGTCGACCAGGTCCTCCGCGGTCGGACGGCTCGCCCCGATCACCGCGACATACGGCGTCACCTGGCTACCTGATGACGACGTTGACCAGCTTGTCGGGCACGACCACCACCTTGACCACTTCGTGACCATTGATGCGCTGCTGCACGCCGCGGGCCGCCAGCGCCAGCTGCTCGAGCTGCTCGCGGGCGGCGCCAGTCGGGGCATCGACGCGGTCGCGCACCTTGCCGTTGACCTGGCAGACCAGCTGGAAGACGTCGGCGCGGAGCATCGCCGGGTCGGCGTCAGGCCACGGAACCTCCCACACGCGCTGGCCGGTGAGCCGCTCGTACGTCTCGGCCGCGACGTGCGGGGCGAACGGGAACAGCAGCGAGGCGGCGGTGGCGGTTGCGAAGCGAGCCACCTCGGCGCCGGCGTTGCGGTCGCGGTGGATGTCGTTGACCAGCTCCATGATCGCCGCGATCGCGGTGTTGAACGAAAACCGCTGGATGTCGACGGTGACCTTGTCGATCGCCCAGTTGGCCTTGCGCACGAGCGCCAGCGCGTCGCCGTCGAGCGCGTCGTACCCGGGCGCATCGCTATCGCTCGTCAGCGGCGGCTCGGCGACGGACGGGTCGGGGTCGGCGGGAGCGAGGTCGGCGCCCAGCTGCCACACGCGCCCGAGGAACCTGTGCTGGCCCGCGAGCGCGCTCTCGCTCCACGCGGCGTCCTGGTCGGCAGGGCCGATGAAGAGGATGTAGCAGCGCGCGGCATCGGCGCCGTAGCGCTCCACGATCGGCGTCGGCGAGATCACGTTTCCCCTGGACTTCGACATCTTCTGCCCGTCCGGCCCGAGGATCATCCCCTGCGTGAACAGCGCCGCGAACGGCTCCTGGACGTCGAGCAGCTGCATGTCCGCGAACGCCTTGACGAAGAAGCGCGCGTACATCAGGTGCAGGATCGCGTGCTCGACGCCGCCGATGTACTGGTCGACCGGCATCCACCGCGCGAGCACGCGGCGGTCCCACGGCGCGCGGTCGTTGCGGGCGTCGCAGTAGCGCAGGAAGTACCAGCTCGAGTCGACGAACGTGTCCATCGTGTCGGTCTCGCGGCGGGCGTGGCCGCCGCAGCCGGGGCAGGTCGTGTTGACCCAGCTCTCGGCGGCGGCCAGCGGCGAGCGACCCTTCGGCTGGTAGTCCTCGACGTCGGGCAGCTCGACCGGCAGCTGCTCGTCGGGCACTGGCAGCAGCCCGCAGCGGTCGCAGTAGACGATCGGGATCGGGCAGCCCCAGTAGCGCTGACGCGACAGCAGCCAGTCGCGCAGGCGGTAGCTGACCGATGGGTTGCCGATTCCCTCGCGGTCGAGCCAGGCGACGATCCGGTCGTAGGCCTCGCGGTTGGGGAGGCCGTCGAACTCGCCTGAGTTGATCATCGTGCCGTCACCGGTGTACGGCAACGCACCGTGCCCCTCGCCCGTGGGCAGCGGATCCTCATCCGTGGGCAGCGAGCTATGGCGATCGTTAGATCCGTCAGGCGGGGCCTCGATCACGCGCCGGATCGGCAGCTCGTGGGCGACCGCGAACGCGTGGTCGCGCTCGTCGTGGGCGGGGACCGCCATGATCGCGCCGGTCCCGTACTCCATCAGCACGTAGTCGGCGACCCACATCGGGATCCGCTCGCGCGTCACCGGGTTGATCACGGTGCGCCCCAGCGGGACCCCGGTCTTCGGCTTGTCGGCGGCGCCCCGCTCCTCGGTCGACTCGGTCAGTGCCCGGTTCACGTAGTCGTGCACCGCCTGCTCGTAGGGCGTGCCGTGCGCGAGGCGCATCACGTCGGGGTGCTCGGGCGCCATCACGAAGAAGGTGGCGCCGAACAGCGTGTCGGGACGGGTGGTGAACACGGGGTAGTCGACGTCGAGCTGCTCGCAGCGGAAGATCACCTCGGCGCCCTCGCTGCGTCCGATCC
>JASHQV010000319.1 GCA_030038955.1 Solirubrobacteraceae bacterium | reverse complement strand
TTCGCCCAGTACAAGCGGTACGTGCTGCCGGTGTTCCCGCCGAAGCCAGCGCAGGGTCAGCGGCCTCCGCTGGGGCGCCCCGACCCCGGGGAGTGACGGCGACGGACGCGATCAGCTGACCGAGTCGGTCAGCGACTGACAAACGGGGGGCGGGGCCGTCCATTTTGGACGGCCCCGCCCCCCTTTACGTTTGCGCCCCGGGCAGACGACGGCCGTACAAGCGCAGACGACGGCCGTCCAAGCGTGAGGACGGCGGTCGAGGCCGTCAGCCGACGCGACCAAAAAGTCGCCCACCCCCTTCTTGCCCGAGGGGTGGGCGAACTTATGGTCGCTCACGGCCACGTTTTGGGGCCGACCCATGAGCGAGGCCGGGGGTCGGCGAGGTTATGGTCGCCTCCCCGACGAACGGTATCGGCGACCACGGGAACAGGGCTCAAGAGGCCGATCGGGCTTAGACGACGCGGGTGCGGGTGACGACCCGCAGGTGGCGAAGGCTCGGCACGACGGGGGGCGTCCCAGCCCAAAGGCTGGGACGCCCCCCAGAACTGCAGGCGCGTGCCTCCCTACTCGGAGTCGGCGCCGAACGTCTTGATCTCGTGCTGGGCCTCGGCCGACAGGTCGGGAACCTCGCCGGCAGCGCGCTTGGCGCTCTGGACGTGCTCCGTGATCGACTCCACCACGTCGGGGTTGGCGAGCGTGGTCACGTCGCCGACATCGGTGAAGTTGGAGATCCCCGCGATCACCCGGCGCATGATCTTGCCCGAGCGCGTCTTCGGCATGTCGGACACGATCCATACGTGCTTCGGCCGAGCGATCGGGCCGATCACCCGGACGAGCGTGTCGGACACGTGCTGCTCGATCTCCTTCGAGGCCTCGTACCCCGGCTTCAGCGCCACGTACATCTCGACGACGCGGCCACGCGTCTCGTCGTGCACCGGCACCGCCGCGGCCTCGGCGATCTCCTCGGCCTCGATCGCCGCGGACTCCAGCTCCTTGGTCCCGAGCCGGTGACCGGCGACATTGATCACGTCGTCGATCCGCCCGAGGATCCGGAAGTAGCCGTCCGCAGCCTGGACGGCGCCGTCGCCCATCATCGCCGGCCAGTCGCGCCAGTCCTTGCTGTTCGGGTCGCGGTTGTACTTCGAGAAGAAGATGTCGAAGTAGCGCTGGTCCTGCCGCCAGATCGTCATCATCAGCCCCGGCCACGGGTTGCGCATGCAGATGTTCCCCGCGACGCCGGAGCCCTTCGGGATCTCGTTGCCGTCCTCGTCGTAGATCACGCCCTCGATGCCAAGCACGGTCGGCCCGCAGCTGCCGGGCTTCATCGCCTGCAGCCCCGGCAGCGTCGCGCCGAGGAAGCCGCCGGTCTCGGTCAGCCACCAGGTGTCCGTGATCGCCGCCTTGTCCTTGCCGACCGAGTGGTAGTACCAGCGCCACACGTCGGGCTCGATCGGCTCGCCGACCGTCGTCATCACCTTGAACTGGTAGTTGTACTTGGCCGGCTCGTCGGGCCCCAGCTTGCGCAGCATGCGGATCGAGGTCGGCGCCGTGTGGAAGATGTTGACGCCGAGCTTCTCGGCGATCCGCCACGGCCGTCCCGCGTCGGGATAGGTCGGCACGCCCTCGTAGATCAGCGTCGTCGTCCCCAGCGCCAGCGGTCCGTAGAGGATGTACGAGTGGCCGGTGATCCAGCCGATGTCGGCCATGCACCAGTAGGTGTCCTCAGGATGGATGTCGAGGTAGTACTTGCACGTGCCGGTGACGTACGACAGATAGCCGCCGACCGAGTGCTGCGCTCCCTTCGAGCGGCCGGTGGTGCCGCTCGAGTACATCAGGAACAGCGTGTCGGTGGCCTCCATCGACTCCGGCTCGACTTGCTGGCCACGGTAGTCCTCGAGCAGCTCGTCAACGAAGAAGTCGCGGCCCTCGATCATCGGGCTGTCGGAGTGGTACTCGCCCGGCATCCGCCGCCAGACGAGCACCTTCTCGATCTCCACACCCTCCTTCCGCGCGCGCTCGATTGCCTCGTCGGCTTTGACCTTGTGGTCGATCAGCTCGCCATTGCGGTAGTAGGAGTCCATCGTGATCAGGATCCGGGCCTGCGCATCTGCGGCCCGCATGCCGCAGGCCTCGCCGCTGAAGCCACCGAACACCTGCGAGTGGATGTAGCCGAGGCGCGCGCACGCCAGCAGCGACACCGGCAGCTCCGGCACCATCGGCATGTGGGTCGAGACCCGATCCTGCCGCTGCAGACCGCAGAAGTCCCGTAGCAACGCGGCGAACTCGTTGACCCGGCGGTGCAGATCGGAGTACGTGATGTGCTGGATCTCATCCTCCTCGAGCTCGGGGATGAAGATCATCGCGTCCTCGTCTCCACGGTCGGCGAGGTGACGGTCGACGCAGTTCACGCACGCGTTCAGCCTGCCGCCCTTCCACCACAGGAAGTGCGGCGCGCCCGACGTGTCGAGGATCGTGTCCCACCTCTTCTCCCACGTCAGCAGGTTGGCGTACTCCTCGAAGCACTGCGGGAAGTTCTCGGGAGCGAACCGCTCGAGGATTCCCGAGTCCGCATTCGCATGCTCCTGGAAGCCTGGCGGCGGCGGGATCAGCTCCTCCTCGCGCCAGTGAACCGCGATCTGTGCCTCCGATAGAGCGGCCTCGCGCTGCTCAGCCGCACTCGGGGATCCGGTGGGTGTCGTGTCTGCCATTTGCGAACTCTCCTTCCTACACTCCTGGGGCTAGTCCGACCTGGTCCTGTCCGCGATACATCGAGCGACGTGACCCGACCACAGCGGCAGCGGCCCCCGAGGTCGACGCGGACACCGACCTAACCGTAAAGCAGTCGCTCGTACTCACGCATGGGTCACGCAGTGCCAGCACTCTGCCATCGCGGCCGGGGCCGGGCAACCGGCGAACGCCGAACGGACGGAAATTGCAGGCGAGCGGCGAGCTATTGGCGACAAGCGGCAACCGCCGGGGATAAGAATGCTGTTGATGGGAAGCACGCCGTGGCCGTCCGAGCTCGTTCGTGCGATGCTGCGGACACGTAGGGCGCTACTGGCCGATGTCGAGCCCGGCCTGGGCTCGCCGGAGCGCCTGCTGGTCTGCAGCGACGCGAGCGGGACCGCGCAGCTGTACGAGTACGTGGACGGCGATCTGGTCGAGCTGACCGCGCTGCCCGAGCCGGTCACGAGCGCGCACTACGTTCCCGGCGCCCGCCGCGCAGTGGTCGCGATCGACGCCGGCGGGAATGAGCAGCACCAGCTCTACGTGATCGAGCTCGATGACGCTGCGGCGGCACCTGTCACCGAGTTCGACCGACTGCGGTCGCTGACCGCCGAGCCCGCGTTCGGGCATTGGGCCGCGGGCGTCTCGCAAGACGGCCGCATGCTGGCATATGTCTCGAACCGCTCGGGCGGCGTCGACTTCGACCTGTGGCTGTGCGACCTGGATTCCGGCGAGCACCGCCTGCTGCATGCAGGCGGTGCCTGGTACCAGCCCGCCTCGGGCTTCTCCCCCGGCGGGCGGTTCGTATCGGTGCTGCGTCCGGGACGACGCCCGCTCGACATCGACCTCGTGCTCGTCGACGCGGCTTCCGGTGAGGCGCGGGTCCCGCTGCCGCACCCCGACGAGGTGGCGCTCGTGGGGCCGCCTGCGTGGCTCAGCGACTCCGTCTTCTATGCCGCCTCGAACGCGGGCCGTGAGTTCGCCGCGATCGTCCGCCACGACCTGGACACGGCCGAGACCACGCTCGTTCCCGGCACCGGCGAGCGGTTCGACGCCGAGGTCGTGGCCGCCGGCACGGCCGCGGTCATCGTGATCGAGAACCATGATGGCGCCAGCACGATGTGGCGCTATGACACGGACACCGGCGAGCGCGGCGCCGACATTCCGCTGCCCGAGGCGGGCGTGACGCATGCATGGTTCCTCGATCCGCCGATCGTCGGCGCCGCCGGTTCGCGGCTCCACTTCACGCTGAGTACCCCCCGGATCGCCGGTGACGTGTACAGCCACACGTTCAGTGGCATGACGCGCCGGGTCACGCACAGTCCCGCCGAGCTGGCTCACGAGGCGCTGGCGTCCCCGGAGCTCGCGGACGCCGAGAGCTTCGACGGCGAGCGAATCCCGCTGTTCGTCTTCCGCCCGCGCTCGGACGAGCCAAAACCCGCCGTCGTGGTCAAGGTCCACGGTGGCCCCGAAGCACAGGCGCTGCGCATGTTCGAGCCCGAGGTCCAGGCGCTGGTGGCCGCCGGCTATGCGGTGGTGGTGCCGAACGTTCGCGGCTCGACCGGCTACGGCAAGCGCTATGCGGCGCTCGATGACACGACCAGGCGGCTCGACTCGGTGCGAGACCTGCAGTCGGTCCACGAGGCACTCGGGCCGCTCGGCTTCGATCCGGCGCGCGCGGTGCTGTGGGGTCGTTCGTACGGCGGCTACATGACGCTCGCGGGGCTCGCGTTCCAGCCCGAGCTGTGGGCGGCAGGCGTCGACATCGTCGGCATCTCGAACTTCGTGACGTTTCTCCAGAACACCTCCGACTACCGCCGCGCCCACCGCGAGCTGGAGTACGGATCACTGGCAGAGGACCGCAACTTCCTGATCGAGGCATCGCCGCTGACGCACGTGGATGCGATCCGCGCGCCGCTGTTCGTGATCCACGGCCGCAACGATCCCCGCGTCCCGCTCGGCGAGGCACAGCAGCTCGTGAACAGCCTCAGGCAACGAGGGGTGCGTTGCGAGCTGCGGATCTACGACGACGAGGGACACGGCCTTGCCCGGCTCGCCAACCAGCTCGACGCGTACCCGCGCGCGATCGAGTTCCTCGACGAGGCGGTCAGCCGCTGAACGCGAGTCGCATCGCGTGGTCCGCGGTGAGCCTGCGGCCACGCTCGTACAGACGCTGGAACTGCTGCTCGCCGAGCACCGCACGGGCAGTCTCGATGCTGGCCTCGCGGGTCGGCGCGTAGTAGAGCGCGAGCCACGGCTGTCCGATCTGGTCGAGGAACGACTGCGCCGCCCCCAGCAGCTCGGCCGCGCGGCTGCAGTCGTCCCGGTCGCCCGCGATCAGGGCGAGGCACAGGAGCGAATAGGCGAGCCCGTAACGATCGCCCGCGCGGCGACTGATGCGCAGTCCGTCCTCGACCAGCTCGCGGGCGGCGTCGAACTCCCCCTCCTCGCGCCGGACCATTCCGAGGTTGCCCCTGACGTTGAAGTTCGCCACGCCCATCGCCTCGAACGCCTCGAAGGCGATTTCGAGATGCTCGCGGGCCGCCGCGATGTCCCCGGCGTGGAGTGCATCGACGCTGGCGTTGTTGCGCAAGATCGCACTCATGAACAGATCGCCGGTTCGTTGCACGCAGGCGAGCGCCTCCCGCAGCACGGAGTCCGTCTTGGCCGGCTCTACCGCCCGCGTGCACGCCGCGCAGATCGTCAGGCTCTCGCCCAGCAGCACGTCGTCGCCGAGCGCTCGCGCCCGCGCGACCGCCTCGTTGGCCGGCGCCAGACCGGCCCCGGGCTCACCGCCGAACCAATGCGCATTCGCCAGCGCCCGCAGGGCGGAGACGAGCAGCGGCGCGTCGGCCGTGTCGCGCCCGAGCTCGACGGCTTGCTCGGCCAGACGCCGCGCTGCCTGGATATCGACGTACATCGCGGTGAGCGCCAGCGACACGAGCGCTTGTCCGAGCAGCTCGGGATCCTCGCGCGCCTCGGGGCGCTCGATCACCGGCAGGATCGGAGCGAGCAGCTCTGCGCGGCGAGTGCGCAGCCACCAGTGGCGTCTGAGCGCGTGCGCGAGCCTGAGGACCGTTCGCGTCTGTTCCGGATCGCCGATCGCGGTCTCTAGCGCGCGCCGGAGATTGCCCTGATCGGCGTCCAGCCGCAGCTGCCACGGGCCTGGGTGCGGTCCGCTCAGATGCGGCGCGGCGGTCTCGGCGACCGTCAGGAAATGCTGCAAGTGCGCCTCGTTCAAAGCGATCGCCTCGTCCTGATCGTCGATCAGGCGATCGCCCGCGAACTGACGGATCGTCTCGAGCAGCTGGTAGCGCACGGTCTCGCCATGGCGATCGGCCACCACCAGGCTCTTGTCGACCAGCGAGGCGATCAGGTCGGTCACCTCGTCGGTGTCGATCGGGTCCTGAGCGCAGACCGCCTCGGCCGCCTCGAGCTCGAACCCGTCGACGAACACCGACAGGCGTCGCAGCAGCGCCTGTTCCGCGGGACTCAGCAGCGAGTACGACCACTGGACGGTCGCCAGCAGCGTCTGCTGTCGCGGCAGGGCGCTGCGGCTGCCCCCGGTCAGCAGGCGGAATCGCTGGTCGAGGCGCCGTTCGAGATCGGCCAGCGAGAGCGACCGCAGCCGTGCCGCCGCGAGCTCGATCGCCAGCGGCATCCCATCCAGCCGCCGGCAGATCGAGACG
>JASHQV010000318.1 GCA_030038955.1 Solirubrobacteraceae bacterium | reverse complement strand
GCCAACCCGATCTCCCGCGAGCTCTCGCAGCTGCGCACGACGCTGCTCGGCTCGCTGCTCGACGTCGCCGCCTACAACCACGCTCATGGCGCCGGTGCGCTGCGGCTGTTCGAGACCGGCGCCGTGTACCTGCGCCGCCACGACGGGGAGCCCGATGCGCTGCCCGACGAGCCCCAGCACCTGGCGGCGCTGCTCAGCGGCCCGGTCACGGACCCGAGCTGGCGCCAGCCGGACCCCCGCGAGGCGGACTTCTTCGCAGCCAAGGGCGTGCTCGCGGCGCTGCTCGACGCGCTCCGCGTCGGCTGGAGCCTGCGGCCCGAGCCGCTCGCGTTCCTGCATCCCGGGCGCGCGGCCGTGATCAGGCTCGAGGGCACCGACGCCGGTTGGCTCGGCGAGCTGCACCCCGCGCTCGCCGCCGAACGCGACCTCCCGGGAACGGTGGCGGCGTTCGAGCTCGATCTCGACGCGCTGCCGATCGTGCCGCCGGTCGTCTACGAGGATCTGATCAGCTTTCCCGAGGCCCGCGAGGACCTCGCGGTGGTCGTCGATCAGGCGATCCCCGCCACCCGCGTGCTGGCGACGATCCGCGCGGCGGGCTCACCGCTGCTGGCGCGGGCCGAGGTGTTCGACGTCTACCGCGACCCCGGCAAGCTCGGCGCCGACAACGTCTCGCTGGCGATCCGGCTCGTCTTCCGAGCGCCCGACCGGACGCTGACCGACGAGGAGGTGGCCCGGCTACGCGCACAGATCGTGACTGCGCTCGAGCGCGAGCTGCAAGGGAGGATCCGTGACCGCTGAGCGCACAACCGTGGCGGTGTTCGGCGCCGCCGGCTACACCGGCGCGCTGACCGCGCGTCTGCTGCACCGCCACCCGCACTTCCGGCTCGAGGCCGTCACCGCCCGCGCCGACGCGGGCCGGCGGCTCGACGACCTCTACCCGCACCATCGCGTCCCGCTGGTGCTCGAGGAGCTCGAGCTCGAGCGCCACGCCAGCGTCGACGCCGCCGTCGTCGCCTACCCGCACGGGGCGGCCGCCGAGCTGGTCGCCGAGCTGCGCGCCCGCGACGTCCGCGTGGTCGACCTCAGCGCTGACTTCCGGCTGCGCGATCTCGACGTCTACGCGGAGTGGTACCGCCCACACCCCGCGCCCGAGCTGATCGACGCCGCCGTGTACGGGCTGCCCGAGCTGCACCGCGAGCAGATCGTGGATGCCGGGCTGGTCGCCAACCCGGGCTGCTATCCGACGGCGACGCTGCTGGCGCTGGCGCCGCTTGCCCGCCGCGGAGTGATCGCCGACGTGGTCGTCGACGCCAAGTCCGGGGTCAGCGGCGCCGGTCGGGCCGCCACCGACGCGACCCACTTCGTCAGCGTCGATGAGAACGTCAACGCCTACGGCGTGCCGCGGCACCGGCACACGCCCGAGATCGAGCAGGAGCTGGCGGCGCTCGGCAGCCCCGTGACGATCACGTTCACGCCGCACCTGCTGCCGCTCGACCAGGGGGAGCTGGTGTCCTGCTACGTGACACTCGGCGATCCCGGGTCGAACGGCGGGCGGGATCCAGGGTCCGCCGTGGCCGATATCAAGCGGGTCTATCTCGAGGCGTACGCGGACGAGCCGTTCGTCGAGCTCACCGACGCGCCCCCCGGGGTGCGCGATGTCCGCGACACGAACATCTGCCGGCTGTCGGTCCACACCGATGCCCGCACCGGTCGCGTGATCGTGTTCGCCGTCATCGACAACCTTTGGAAGGGCGCCGCCTCGCAGGCGGTGCAGAGCCTCAACTTGATGTTCGGCCGGCCCGAGGGGGAGGGGATCACGTGATGACCACCGGTGACAGCGACACGTTCTTCCGCTCACGCTGGGTGGAGCGGCCCGCCCACGCGCGCGAGCTGGAGCCGACGGCACTCCCCGCGGGCTTCCGCGCCGCCGGGGTCGCGTCCGGGCTGAAGGCCGCCGGCGCGCTCGACGTCGGCGTGCTCTGCTCGGACGCGCCCGCGACGGCGTCGGCGGCGCGGTTCACCAGCAACGCCCACGTCGGCGCCCCCGTGACCGTCTCCCGCCAGGCCGCGACGGCGGGACTGCGGGCGGTGGTGGCGAACTCCGGCGGATCGAACGTCGGCGACGGCGAGCGCGGGCTCGAGACCGCCCGCGCCAGCCAGCGGCAGGCGGCCACCGCGCTCGGTATCGACCCCAACCAGGTCGGGCTCGCGTCGACCGGCGTGATCGGCACGGAGCTCCCTCGCCAGCCGCTGCTCGACGGGATCGAGCGGGCGGTCGCCGAGCTGGCGGCCGACAGCGACACGTTCACGCGCGCGATCCTCTCAAGCGACCGCGGCCCCAAGCGCGCCTGCCTCGAGGTCGCGCTCGACGGCGGCAGCGTCCGGATCGCCGGCCAGGCCAAGGGCGCGGGGATGATCTCGCCGCGCTACGCGACGATGTTCTGCTTCGTCGAGACCGACGCCGCGATCGACGCGCCGACGCTGGACCTGCTGACGAGCGTGTGCGTGAAGCGCTCGTTCGACCGGATCAGCGTCGACGGGCAGCTGTCGACCAGCGACACCGTGTTCGTGCTCGCCAGCGGCGCCAGCGGCATCCAGATCCAGCCGCAGACGCCCGACGAGCTGCACCTCGGCGAGGCGATGGACGCGCTCATGCGCCAGCTCGCGCTGGAGATCGTCCACGACGGCGAGGGGGCACGCCGGGTCGGCCGGATCGTCGTCCGCGGCGATCCCGACCGCGTCGGCCAGGTCGCCCGCGCGGTCGCCAACTCGCCGCTGGTGAAGGCCGCGCTGAACGGCGGCGACCCGAACTTCGGGCGGATCCTGCAGGCGGCCGGCCAGGCGCTGCCATCCGGCGAGCCGTTCGTCTGCGACCTCGAGATCGAGGGACGCCAGGTCGTCTCCGCGACCGCGTCGGTGCTCGCCGACCTGACCGAGATCGCCGCGCTGGTGCAGCGCGACGAAGTTGAGTACGTGCTGACGATCCCCGGCTCGGGCGGCGAGACCGAGGTGTTCTTCAGCGACCTGTCGACCGACTACGTGCAGTTCAACGCCGACTACACGTCGTGAACCTCGCCGACGCCCACTGCAGCTGCGCCAGTCACGCTCGATGAGCACGGCTCACCCCGACCCCGCGACCCACCAGCACCGTCCCTGGCGCGACGTCGAGACGCTGCTCGAGGCGCTCCCGTACATCCGCGAGTTCCACGGCCAGACGGTGGTGATCAAGTACGGCGGCGCGGCGATGACCGAGCCGGGGCTGACCGAGGAGTTCGCCCGCGACGTGGTGCTGCTCAAGTACGTCGGGATGAACCCCGTGGTCGTCCACGGCGGCGGCCCCGAGATCACCTCCTACATGCAGCGGCTCGACCTGCCGGTGCAGTTCGTCGACGGGCTGCGCGTGTCCGATGCCGCGACCGTCGAGGTCGC
>JASHQV010000317.1 GCA_030038955.1 Solirubrobacteraceae bacterium | reverse complement strand
GGCGGCAGCTCGCCGGCGGCGACCGCCTCGCGCAGGCAGCCGGCGAGCAGCGCGGCGTAGCGGGCCCGGTAGAGCAGCCGCTCCGCCTCGACGGCCGGGTCGACGGGCTCGGCCAGCAGCGCCCACGCCAGCCGCGGACGGTGCAGGGCGCGCTCGGCGAACGTGCTCAGCACCGCCACCAGCCGCTCGCCGGCGGGCACATCCGGCGTCGACGCGGCCGCCTGCATGACCGCCACCTCCCGGTCGCAGATCGCCCGGAACAGCTCCACGAACAGCTCCTCCTTGGAGGCGAAGTGGCGGTACAGCGTGCCGGCCGCGACGCCGGCGCGGTCGGCCACGGCCAGCACCGAGGCGCCAGCGTAGCCGCTTTGCTCGACGACCGCACGCGCGGCGTCGAGCAGCCGCGTGCGGGTAGAGGCGGTCGCGGTCAAGCCGGGTAGGCGCGGTCGATGATCTGCCGGGCATCGACGCCGGCCGGCAATGTCCCGTAAGCGCGACCGCCGAGGCCACCGAGGCGGGTCGCGCAGAAGGCGTCAGCGAGCGCCGGCGGCGCGTGGCGGACGAGCAGCGAGGCCTGCAGCGCCAGTGCCAGCTCCTCGACGATCCGCCGCGCCTCGAACTGCGGCTCGCCGCCGTCTGCGCCCAGCCGGCTGAGGCGACCCCGCAGCGTCCGCAGGTGGACGTCGAGCCGGGCGTCGGCGGTGGCCGCCCGCTCGCACTCGGCGAGGAACGCTGGCAGGCCGGCTGGCTCCCTGGAGATCGCTCGCAGCACGTCGAGCGCGGCGACGTTTCCCGACCCCTCCCAGATCGAACCGAGCGGCGCTCCGCGGTACAGCAGCGGCATCCCCGAGTCCTCGACGTAGCCGTTGCCACCGAGGCACTCGAGCGCCTCGGCCGCGTGTGCCGGCGCCCGCTTGCACAGCCAGTACTTCATCACCGCGGTGGCAAAGCGGCGGAAGTCGCGCGCGGGCTCCCCCTCGTCGTAGCTACGGGCGACGCGCAGCGCCGCCGCGGTCGCCGCCTCCGCGTCGAGCGCCAGGTCGGCGAGCACGTTGGCCATCGCCGGCTGATCGACCAGCAGCGCCCCGAACGCGCGGCGATGCCGGGCGTGGTGGATCGCCTCCAGCGTGCCGCGGCGGTAGCCGGCGACGGCCCCGAGCATGCAGTCGAGCCGGGTGTGGTTGACCATCCGGATGATCGCCTGGACGCCGCGGCCCTCCTCGCCAACCAACGACGCGGGCACGCCCCGGAACTCAACCTCGCTCGATGGCAGCGAGCGGCTGCCAAGCTTGTCCTTGAGGCGCTGGAACTCCATCCCGGGCCCGCGCTCGACGAGGAAGCAGGACGGCGGCGCCGGCGACGTGCCGGTCTGCGCGAGCACGAGGAACACGTCGCACGGCGGGTACGAGCAGAACCACTTGTGGCCGTACAGCTCGTAGCTGCGACCGTCGATCCGCTCGGCTCGGGTGATGTTGGCACGGACGTCTGAGCCGCCCTGGCGCTCGGTCATCGCCATGCCGGCGAGCGCACCGCCTTCGTAGTCGCTGGCGGTCAGACGGGGCTCCCACTCGGCGGCCAGCTCCGGGGCGCCGTCGCGCAGCGCTGGCACGGCCGCATAGGTCATCGACACCGGGCACATGACGCCGTCGTTGACCTGCCCCCAGAGCGCGAACAGCGTGGCCCGTACGACGTGCGCACCCGGCTGCGGCTGGCGCCACGGCAACCCGGCGATGCCACGCTCGATCGCACCGCGCAGCAGCCAGTGCCAGGAGGGATCGAGCTCGACCTGATCGATCCGGTGGCCGTACCGGTCGTGGGTGCGCAGGATCGGCTGGTTACGCTCCGCCCGGCGGCTGTGCTCGCGCGCCTCGGGGCTGCCGGCGACGGCACCGGCCTCGCGAGCGCGGTCGACGCCCCAGTCGCCACCCTCGCGCGCGAGCGCCTCCCGCAGCGCGACGTCCGTGTCGAACAGGTTGATCGGCTCGAGCGGCGGCGCCTGGTTGAGCACGTCGCGGACGGGATCGCCGCGGCTGCGTTCGCGGACGGGATCGCCGCGGCTGCCTTCGCGGACGGGATCGCTACGGATGCCGGTGGTGGCCATCGCCCCGGGGAGCCTAGTGAATCCGGATTCACATCGCAACCGGGGAGCTTCCTCACCGCTGCTGCGCGATTCGCTGGGGCGGTCCCCGGTGCGCCGCGGCCACGTGCTCGAGGCGGGCGAGGACGTCGGTCGTCGGGGCGACCTTGGCGCGCTCGTAGTCGGACAGCCGCGAAGCCGAGGTGCCGGCTTCGAGCGCGAACTCGCGCAGCGTCATCCCGGCGTCCGTCCGCCAGGCGTGGATCAGATAACAGGCATCACACAACTGGCGGCTTTACTGGCGCCGGTTGCGCAGCGTAGTGCAGCTCGGGCGAGTCGGCGGCAAGATCGCCCGCCGGCACCGCCGTGCCGGACAGGTCGAGGCACTCGAGCAGACGGAAGTCGAGCTCCTCGAGCTGGCGTTGCTGGGCGTCGCGCTCGATGTGATAGCGGCCGGCCTCGAGCTCGCCGTCGATGCCGCTGAGCAGCGCGTGGCCGAGGTCGCCCTCGTCCATCGGCGCCCGCCCTGACCGGGGACGCAGCGCCCGCCCTGACCGGGGACGCAGCGCCCGCAGCAGCCCTCCGCCAGCGCGGCCGGGTCGCCGTTCCAGCTCGGGCTCGGGGGAACGGCCGGCGAGGTTGTGCGAGGAGAAGATGAAGCCGCCGTCGGCGGCGAGCACGCGGCGCACGCCGGCGAGCAGCAGCCGGCGCTGCTCGTCGTCAAGCAAGTCGATCGCGCACCGCCACGCCGCCACCGCGCCGAACTCGCCCGGCTGGAACTGCTCCAGCTCGCGGATGTCCCCATGCACGAACGTGCCGGCGCCCGCATACAGGTGGCGGCAGACGCCGATCACGGCCAAGGACGGGGAGACACCCACGTAGGAGCGCGCCCGGCGCACCAGCTCCGCGGTGAGCTGGCTGCCGCCTGGAAGCAGCTCCAGCACCGCTCCCTGGAGGCGACCCCCGTAACGGTCGAGCAGCAGGCGTTCGACGTGACGCAGATCACGCGAAGCGTGCTGACGCGTCAGCGAGGGGTCGTTCGGTTGACGAGGGCTGGCCGTATCGATCGTCACGGAGGCGGAGCGTCATCGAGACCGCGCCCGACCGGCGGGCGCGGGGGCGGCAATTACTGTAGCCACCCCCGCTCGCCTGCTACTCCTGACCGTTCGAGGAGCCGTCGCCGGGGATGTCGAGATCCGCGAACTCGTCGCCGAAGCCGTACGAGGAGCCGCCGCCTGAGAGGTCCTCCAGGTCGGACAGGTCCGCCTCGATGCCGCCGAAGCCGCCGAGCGCGTCGTCCTCGGACAGGCCCAGCTCGGCGGCCAGGTCCTCGTGGTCGAGCAGCCCGACCTCGTCGATCCCGCGCGGGAGCGGCTCGGACGGCTCGATCTCGATCCGCCGGTAGCGCTTCAGACCGGTGGCAGCCGGGATCAGCTTGCCGATGATGACGTTCTCCTTGAGGCCGTTGAGATGGTCGACCTTGCCCTCCAGCGAGGCGTCGGTGAGCACCTTCGTGGTCTCCTGGAATGAGGCGGCGCTGAGGAACGAGTCGGTGTTCAGCGAGGCCTTAGTGATGCCGAGGATGATCTCCTCCGCCTGCGCCGGCTCACCGCCCGCCTCGATCACGGCGCGGTTGGTGCGCGCGTACTCGTGACGGTCGACGAACAGGCCGGGCAGCAGGTCGGTGTCGCCCTTCTGGTCGACCCGCACCTTCTTCATCATCTGACGCACGATCAGCTCGATGTGCTTGTCGTTGATATCGACGCCCTGGGACTTGTAGACCTCCTGGACCTCGCGGACGAGGTACAGCTCGGTTCGCGTCCGCCGCTGCTCGGGCGAGTCGCCGCCGAAGGCGAGCACCTCGTGCGGGTACAGCGAGCCCTCGTTGAGCTGTGCGCCCTTGCCGATCTCCTCGCCGTCGCGGACGTACAGGATCGTCCGCCGCGGGAACGGGTAGCGATGCTCGTCGCCCGCCTGATCGGTGACGACGACGGTCACCGACTTGTCGGACTCCTCGAGCGACACGCGCCCGGCCTCCTCGGCGATCCGCGCGAGGCCCTTCGGCCGGCGCGCCTCGAACAGCTCGACCACGCGCGGCAGGCCGTGCGTGATGTCGGCGCCGGCGATGCCGCCGGTGTGGAACGTCCGCATCGTCAGCTGGGTGCCCGGCTCGCCGATCGACTGGGCCGCGACGATTCCCACCGCATCGCCGATCTGAGCCGGCTTGCCGGTCGCCAGCGAGCGGCCGTAGCAGGCCTGGCAGACGCCGGTGGGCGCCTCGCACTTGAGCACCGAGCGCACCGGCACGGTGACGACCTCGCCCTTCTCGGTCCGCTTCGCGAACGCCTCGACCAGCGCCGCGACCTCGGCCCGGTCGATCTCCTTGCCCTGCTCGACGATCACCCT
>JASHQV010000030.1 GCA_030038955.1 Solirubrobacteraceae bacterium | reverse complement strand
GCTGCCGGGCGAGCGCGACGACGAGCGCTGAGCGCCCGCCTCTACACCGCCGCAGCCGCCTCCTCGTCGGAGATCACATGCAGCACGGCATTGATCAGCGCGAGGTGCGTGAACGCCTGCGGGAAGTTGCCGAGATGACGTCCACTGGCCGCGTCGAGCTCCTCGGCGTACAGCCCGAGCGGCGAGGCATGGGCCAGCAGTCGCTCGCACAGGGCGGTGGCACGCTCGCGCTCGCCGATCTCGCACAGCGCCGACACGAGCCAGAACGAGCAGATCAGGAAGGTGCCCTCGCTGCCCGTCAGCCCGTCGTCGGTCTCCTCCACCTTGTAGCGGAGCACGAACCCGTTCTCGGTCAGCTCGTCGGCGATCGCCAGCACGGTGGCGCGGAGCCGGGGATCGTCGGGCGGAAGGAAGCGGACGATCGGGATCAGCAGGGTCGAGGCGTCGAGCGCGTCGGTGCCGTAGTGCTGGCGGAACACGCCGCGCTCGGACACTCCGCGGCTGAGGATGTCATCGCGGATCTCGTCCGCCACACGCTGCCACTGGGCGGCGAGCGCCCGATCGCCCTCGCGCTCGGACAGACGCGCCCCGCGGTCGACCGCGACCCAGCACATCAGCTTCGACGACACGTAGTGCTTGGGCTCGCCGCGCGCCTCCCAGATGCCTTGATCCGGGTGCTGCCAGACGTCGATCGCGCAGCGCACCTGCGACTCGATCACCGGCCACAGGCGCTGCGGGATGTGCCCGGACATCTTCGTGTGCAGGTAGATCGAGTCGAGCACCGAGCCGAACACGTCGTTCTGCTTCTGGTTGTAGGCGGCATTGCCGACGCGTACCGGCATCGATCCCTCGTAACCGGTGAGGTGGTCGAGCGTGCGCTCGGTCAGGTCACGCTCACCGCCGAGCCCGTACATGATCTGCAGGGAGCCATCGACGTCGCGTGGAAGATCGGCGACGAACTGCATGAAGTCGTCGGCCTCCCAATCGAAGCCGAGCGCGTGCAAGCCCCACAGCGTGAACGTGGCGTCGCGCATCCAGCAGTACCGGTAGTCCCAGTTGCGCTCGCCGCCCGGGGTCTCGGGAAGCGAGGTGGTGGCCGCCGCGACGGTCGCGCCCGTCGGCGTGTAGGTCAGCCCCTTGAGCGTCAGCGCCGAGCGGTGCAGGTGACTGCGCCAGCGATGGTCTGGGAAGCGGCCGCCCGCCAGCCAGTCGCGCCAGTAGTGAGCTGTGCGCTCGATCCGCTCGACGGCATCGTCGAGACCCGACGGGCCGTCGATCCCCTGCTGCCAGCCGAGGCAGGCGAAGCGGCTCTCGCCCTCGACGAGCGTGTGGCGAGCACGGGCGCGGCTGCCCTCGATCCCCAGCCGCAGGTCGGAGTGCAGGCGGATGCGATCGTCGCTCTCGGTGCCGAACCTGGCCTCCGCCACCGACCAATCGGACTCGAGCGTCTCCCACTCGGCCGCCGTGGCGCCGTAGTCGAACACGGGCTCGCACACCAGCTCCACCTGGACGCTGCCCTGCAGGCAGGTCACCACCCGGACGAGCATGTGGTCGGCATCGCTGTCGGTCGGCGGCCGCGTGTGCCCGCTCTCGTCGGCGTGTGTGTCGCTCCACGGGCCCACCGTGAAGCCGTCGCGAACCATCAGCCAGCCGGATGGGCACAGCCAGGTGGTCTCGACGAGCAGCGTGCCCGGGAGGTAGCGGACCGACAGCGGCACCACCAGTCCGTAGGGCGCGAGGCGAAACGACCCGGCACGCCGGTCGAGCAGCGCTCCGAAGATGCTGGGCGAGTCGAACCGGGGAATTCCCATCCACTCGATGCTCCCGTCCGGCGCCAGCAGCGCGCCAGTGTGGCAGTCCGACAGGAACGCGTAGTCGCCGATCGCCGGGAATGGCGAGCCGCCGGCCAGCGGGCGGTCGTGCGGCGGGATCGGGATCGACGGCGACATCGTCGCCGCGGGAGCCTAATCGGTCTGCGGGGGCGTTGTGGCCGGACCGCGATCCAGCTGTTGGTCAGCGACCCGGTCGGGCTGATCGGCGTGGTCGGCGAGCGTGGTCGGTCGGCCGTGAGCGCGGGCCGTGAGCATGGGCCGTGAGCGTGATCGGCTTGATCGGCGGGCGCGGTGAGCGTGGGCCGTGAGCGTGATCGGCGTGATCAGCGTGCGCGGTGAGCGTGGCCGCTCACTCGCGTGAGCCAGTGCGCAAGCCGAGATAGCGTCCGAGCAGGGCGAACCCGGTGAGGCAAGCGAGCGCGTCGGCGACTCCGCGCAGCACTCCGTCGTAAGGGTCATCGGCGCGAACCCCCACCGCCGTGAGCGCGATCAGGATCACGGCGCTGAGCAGGAACGCGACGCGCGTCGGCGTGAGCCCCGCCTCGGCGGTCTGCGTCCCTAGGTCGGTCAGCAGGTCGCCCGGATCGCCGGGATGGCTGAGCTTCAGTCGGGTGCTTGCCAATAGGGCCGGCAAGGTCACCAGCAGCGCGACGATCGAGACGACGCCGATCACCAGCGCCGCCATCCACCACGTGGCGCCATCGCCTGACGGGAATTGCACGTCCGTGAGCGGCAGGATCAGCATCGCGATCGCACCCGACACGACCGCGACGAGCGCCCGCCGGTTGAGGATCGTCACCTCGGCCGCCGGGATGACTCTCGCTCGTCGACGCCTCAGGGCACGCATGACGGCAAGGGCTCCGCTCGCGAGTGACACCTGCGCCGCCAGCACGCAGACGATGATCACTGTGAGGTACCACGCGGGGACGTAGGTCCAGCGATAGCTGCCATAGCCGACCCAACCCCGGAAGCGGCCCCCGGTCCCGAACATCGCGAGCAGCGCGAGGCCGGACGCCGCCAGCACCGAAAACGATCGGTACGCAGCCCGACGTGCCAGGTCGGTGCCGAGCTCGTCGGCGAACTGCGCCGCGATCTGGCGGGGCTCGCCCAGGTCGGCGCCGGGGTCGGTGGCCAGATGGTCCTCGAACTCGGCGAGGATGCGGGCCCGGCGACCGCCCCCGATGCCGACGTCGCCGAGCGCTGCTGACAGCCGAGTGATGTAGTCGGACTCGCTCACGTCAGGACGGCGTCGATCGTCGTGGTGAACTCCCGCCAGCGCTCGCGGCGCAGGCCGAGCTCACGCTCGCCCCGGTTGGTGAGGCGATACACCCGGCGCTTGCGGCCATTGCGCGACCATTCGCTGGCCAGGAACCCCGAACGCTCGAGCCGGTGCAGAGCGGGATAGACGGTGCCCTCGGGAAGCGACAGCTTCCCGCCACTTCGACTCTTGAGCGCCTCGATCACCGCGTATCCGTGAAGCGGCTCCCGGGCAAGGATCGCCAGGATCAGCGCGTCGAGATGGCCTTTCAACTCCTCCGCCGTCATCTTGCCTAGACAGGCTACACCTAGTCTGCCTAAGTATCAAGCGCCTCGAGCGCCTCGAGTGCGACGCCAAATCGAAGTACGGCGAGGTGGCGGCTTTGCCTCCCTTGAGTACGCTGGTACCGGTAGCTTTGCGGGGTGGTTGGCAGGCGGCCTGCCGCCACGTGTGCAGCGCGACGAGAGAGAGGTCTGATGGCGGTTTACGCAGTGGTTGATCCGGCGACCGGAGAAACGGTCAAGGAGTACCCGACGATCAGCGACGACCAGCTACGAGAGGCGATCGGGCGCGCCGACGAGACGCACGCCAGCTGGTCGGCGACGTCGAGCGTCGCGGAGCGCACGGCGCTGATCCGGCGAGTCGGCGAGCTGCACGAGCAGCGCCGGCAGCAGCTGGCCGAGGTCATCGTCCGCGAGATGGGCAAGCCGATCGAGCAGGCGCTCGGCGAGATCGAGTTCACCAAGGCGATCTACGACTTCTACGCGGACAACGGCGAGGCGCTGACGGCCGACGAGCCGATCGAGCTGCTCGACGGCGACGGCTCCGCGTACGTCAGCCGCAGCTCGCTGGGAGTGCTGCTGGGGATCATGCCGTGGAACTATCCGTACTACCAGGTCGCCCGGTTCGCCGGGCCGAACCTGGTGATCGGCAACACGATCCTGCTCAAGCACGCGCCCCAGTGCCCCGAGTCGGCGGCGGCGATGGAGCAGATCTTCCACGACGCCGGGTTCCCCGGGGGCGCCTACATCAACATCTACGCGACCAACGAGCAGATCGAGTGGGTGATCGCTGACCCGCGCGTGCGCGGCGTGTCGCTGACCGGCTCCGAGCGGGCCGGCACGGCGGTCGCCGAGATCGCCGGGCGCAACCTGAAGAAGGTCGTGCTGGAGATGGGCGGCTCCGATCCGTTCATCCTGCTGGGCACCGACGACCTCGACGCCTCGGTCAAGGCGGCGGTCGCCGCGCGCCTCGAGAACACCGGGCAGGCGTGCAATGCCGGCAAGCGGTTCATTGTCCTCGACGAGCTCTACGAGCCGTTCCTGGAGAAGTTCACCGAGGCGCTGACCGCCGCCAAGCCGGGCGACCCGAGCTCGCCGGAGACGAAGCTCGGACCGCTGTCGTCGGCGACCGCGACGAAGCGGCTGGAGGATCAGGTGCAGCGCGCCGTCGAGCAGGGCGCGAAGCTGGTGGCGGGCGGCGGGCACGAAGGCAACTTCTTCTCGCCGACCGTGCTGACCGGGGTCACGCCGGACAACAGCGCCTACCGGGAGGAGTTCTTCGGACCGGTCGCGCAGGTGTACCGCGTCGGCTCCGAGGAGGAGGCGATCCGGCTCGCCAACGACACGCCGTTCGGGCTCGGCTCGTACGTGATGACGAACGACGCGGAGCAGGCGCGCCGCGTGGCGGCCAAGCTCGATACCGGGATGGTGTACATCAACGCGGTCGGAGCGGAGGGCGCCGAGCTTCCGTTCGGCGGCGTCAAGCGGTCGGGCTTCGGGCGCGAGCTGGGGCGGTTCGGGGCCGACGAGTTCGTCAACAAGAAGCTGATTCGGATCGGCGGCTGATTGGTTTGGGTTGGGCGCCCCTGTGACGGGGCGCCCCGTTTGCACGCGGGCGAACTGCGGCTGGCTGCTGAGCTGTGGATGGAAATTGGTCTATAGACCAATTTCCATCCACAGCTCCCTGGCCGATCACGTATCGGAGTTGAAGTTCGGCAGCCCGAGCGTGCTCAGCCAGTGGCTGACGGTGATGTTCAGCTCGGTGAACTGACCCGTCCAGATCAGCACGCCCATCCCCACCAGCACGAGGCCGCCGGCGCCGATCACGACCGGGTAGTGGCGCTTGACGACCTTGAACACAGCGGTGACCTGCCCGAACGCGAGGCCGGTGATCAGGAACGGCACCCC
>JASHQV010000316.1 GCA_030038955.1 Solirubrobacteraceae bacterium | reverse complement strand
GGCCGCCCGGGCATCCACCCCCGGCCGCCCGGGCATCCACCCCCGCCGGCCGCCCGGCCACCCGCTGCCCGGCCACCCGCAGCCCGGCCACCGCCGCCCGGGCACCGGTCCTCACCGCTCAGATGCGGCGCGTTCCCCGCCCCCGCGGGCGATCACGGAAGAGGCGACCGCGGCGCCGCAGGCTAGATAGAATCCCGGCCGCCGATGAGTCTCACGCGCTCTCTCCTCCGCGCCGGCCGTCGATCCCGCATGCTCGTCGTGATCGCGCTGGTGATGGTCGGATCGCTGGTCCTGGCGCCGAGCGCGCTCGCCAACTTCTTCACACCGAAGTCGGGCGCCTCGCCGGCCAACCAGATCGACTCGCTGTACAAGATCGTCCTGTACATCGGCGCGTTCGTGTTCGTCGCAGTCGAGGGTGCGCTGCTGCTCGCGATCATCAAGTTCAGAGCGAACAAGCACCCGGTGGCGCACCAGCTGCACGGAAGCACGGGCCTGGAGATCGGCTGGACGCTGGGTGCGGCCGGGATCCTCGTGATCCTCGCGGTCGTCACGTTCGTGAAGCTGCCGGGCATCATCGACGCCCCCAACTCCAACCCGAACGGATACGTGCTGTCGGCCTCGCTGACGCCGTCGCGGCCACCCAACGGGAAGGAGCTGACGATCTGCGTCACCGCGCGGCAGTTCATCTGGCGCTACACGTATGGCGCCGGCTGCAACAAGGACTACTACCAGGAGCGCCTCCCCTACTCCTACCAGGAGATGGTGGTGCCGTCGGCCACGACGATCAATCTCGTGATCCAGTCCCAGGACGTGATCCACTCGTGGTGGGTGCCGAAGCTCGGCGGCAAGGTCGACGCCGTGCCCGGCTACACGACCTACACGTGGTTCAAGGTGGCGACGCCGAACCACTACTACTACGGGCAGTGCGCCCAGCTGTGCGGGCCCCAGCACGCGTTCATGACCGCGCTCGTGAAGGTCGTCACCCCCGCTCAGTACCAGGCCTGGCTGACGTACATGCGGACCGAGATCGACGACCAGAATGCGCAGGTCTCGGAGCTTCGCCAGCTGCTGATCAAGCAGGGCAGCCTGACTTCCAACGGGATCTTCTAGCGGGAGGCGCGCACACGCATGGCAACGACTGATCAAGCTCTCCGCCCCGTACCGCAGATCCTCGTCCACGAGGTCGATCGCCCGCGCACGAGGAACAAGTGGCTCGAATGGGTCACGACCACCGATCACAAGAAGATCGGGATCATGTACCTGGTCCTCACGTTCCTGTTCTTCATCCTCGGGGGGACGGAGGCGCTGCTGATGCGGACGCAGCTGGCGGTGCCGAACAACACGCTGCTCAGCGGCGAGACCTACAACGAGCTGCTGACCCTGCACGGGACGACGATGATCTTCCTGTTCGTCGTGCCGGTCGCCGCCGGCTTCGGCAACTACTTCATCCCGCTGATGGTCGGGACCCGCGATGTGGCGTTCCCGCGGCTGAACGCGCTGTCGTTCTGGCTGCTGCTGTGCGGCGGCGTCGTCTTCTACGCAACCCTGTTCTGGCATCCGCCGGAGGCCGGCTGGTGGAGCTACCCGCCGCTGTCGTCGATCGAGTACTCCCCCAGCGGCGGACAGGACGCATGGATCTTCCTGATCCACCTGACCGGCCTCTCCTCGCTGCTCGGCGCGATCAACTTCTACGTGACGATCGTCAACATGCGTGCGCCTGGCCTGAGCTGGGGGCGGCTGCCAGTGTTCGTCTGGTCGATCCTGGTGTACTCGCTGCTGCTGATCATCGCGCTGCCGGTCGTCGCCGCCGCGGTCACGATGCTGCTCGCCGACCGACACTTCGGCACGCACTTCTTCGACCCCGTCGACCATGGCACGCCGGTGCTGTGGGAGAACCTGTTCTGGTTCTTCGGGCACCCCGAGGTGTACATCATGATCCTGCCGGCCTTCGGGATCGTCTCCGAGGTGCTTCCCGTGTTCAGCCGCAAGCCGCTGTTCGGCTTCAAAGCGGTCGTCGCCTCGACGGTCGTGATCGCCTTCCTCGCCACGCTGGTCTGGGCGCACCACCTGTTCACGGCGCCGCTGCCGCTGGTCGTGCTCGGCTTCTTCATGCTCAGCTCGTTCCTGATCGGGATCCCTACCGGCGTCAAGATCTTCAACTGGATCGGAACGCTGTGGCGCGGGTCGTTGGTGATGGCCACACCCCTGTACTGGGCGCTCGGGTTCATCGCGAACTTCGTGATCGGCGGGATCACCGGCATCTTCCTGGCGGTGTTCCCGGTCGACTGGCAGCTCAACGACACGTACTTCGTGGTGGCCCACCTGCACTACGTGCTGATGGGCGGCGCCGCGTTCGCGATCATCGGCGGCGTCTACTACTGGTTCCCGAAGATCACCGGACGGATGGCCAGCGAACGCTGGGGCAAGATCTCCTTCTGGGTGGCGTTCGTCGGCTTCAACGCGACCTTCTTCGTGCAGCACGCGCTCGGCCTGTCGGGGATGCCGCGGCGGATCTACACCTACCAGCCGAACATGGGATGGTCGACGTACAACCTGATCTCGTCGATTGGCTCCTACATCCTCGCGACCGGGATCATCATCTCGATGCTCAACTTCGTCGTCAGCGCCAAGCACGGCAAGCTCGCGGGTCCCGATCCGTGGAAGGCGAACACGCTCGAGTGGTTCACGACCTCGCCGCCGCCGCCGCACAACTTCGACGTGATTCCCAGGGTGCGCTCGTTTGAGCCGATGCGCGACATCCGGCGCGAGGTGGAGCTGCGGACGAGGGTGACCCAGAAGACCGGGGGCAGCGAGCAGTTCGTGCGGGCCCCGAGCGACGACAAGCAGCTGGCGCGGACGTAGGGCCGTGAGATGAGCACCCGCTTCGCCAGCTGGGCGCTCCCGAGCTCGACGGCATCGACCGCGCGCCAAGTCGTCTCGGACTACGTCGAGCTGACCAAGCCGAAGGTGCAGTCGCTGCTGCTGCTGACAACCGTCACGACGATGGAGGTGGCGGGGAACCCCTCGGTGGGCAGGGTGGCGCTGACCTGTCTGGGCGGCTACCTGTCGGCCGGCGGAGCGGGAGCGGTCAACCACTTCTACGACCGCGACATCGATGCCGAGATGGCACGGACCGCGACGCGGCCGGTGCCGTCCGGCCGCGTCGCGCCGCGCGCGGCGCTGATCTACGGATGCGGGCTGGCCGCCGCCTCGTTCGTGCTGATGTCGCTGACGCTGAACCTGCTGGCGGCCTCCCTGGCGCTGACCGGGTTCGTCGGCTACGTGGGCGTCTACACGATCGCGCTGAAGCGGCGCACGCCGCAGAACATCGTGATCGGAGGCGCCGCCGGAGCGATGCCACCACTGGTCGGCTGGGCGGCCACGCGTGGCTCGCTGTCGTGGACGGCCGTGTACCTGTTCGCGATCGTGTTCTACTGGACCCCTCCCCACTTCTGGGCGCTCAGCCTGCTTATGAAGGACGAGTACGAGAAGGTCGGCGTGCCGATGCTGCCGGTGGTCAGGGGCGAGACCGAGACGCGCCAGCAGATCTTCCTGTACTCGCTGCTGCTCTACGCGGTCACGCAGCTGCCGTTCTGCGCAGGGGCGTTCGGGCTCTTCTACCTGGCTGCGTCGCTGCTGCTGGGGCTCGCGTTCGTGGCCGCCGCGTGGCGCCCCGTGCGGCCCTGCTGTACGGGTGTGGACTTGCGGCCGCGTCGTTCGTGCTGATGTCGCTGACGCTGAACCTGCTGGCGGCATCGCTGGCACTCGCCGGGTTCGCCGGCTACGTGGGCGTCTACACGATCCTGCTGAAACGGCGCACGCCTCACAACATCGTGATCGGAGGGGCCGCCGGGGCAGTGCCGCCGCTGGTCGGCTGGGCGGCCACCCGCGGCTC
>JASHQV010000315.1 GCA_030038955.1 Solirubrobacteraceae bacterium | reverse complement strand
GCTGCCCACCCGGCCGCGAGCGACGCGGGCACGGTCGCCATAGTCGCGATACTCGCTCTTGGAGCACGGGAACGACTGCTCGTCGAACCCGTCCAGCCGCTCGAGCAGCGCTCGCGGGTAGAGGATGTTGACGGTCTCGAACCACGGCCCGACACCCCGGCTGACCAGCGTGTCGCAGAACGGACCGGCCTGCTGCCACTCCACCGGGTCCGGCTCGGTCTCGCCCTCGACGATTGCACCCGGATGGGCTCGCGACGCATCCAGCAGCGCCGCGAGCCAGCCGCTCGTCACCACGCAGGCGTCGTCCGTGAACGCGATCACGGGCGCCCGGGCGGCACGCCAGCCGGCGTTGCGGACCGCCGCCGGCCCGCTTGCGCGCTCGCGGCGGATGACGCGCAGGCTCGGACCATCGCTGCGGGCGGCCTCGCCCCACAGCAGCTCGACCGTCTCCTGCCCGGAGCAATCATCGACCACGACGAGCTCGTAGCGGTCGGCCGCGAGCGTCTGCGAGCGTAGCGCGGCGAGCTGTGCGGCCAGCCGACGGGGCCGATCGCGAGTGGCCAGCACGACCGAGATCTCAGGTTCGCTCATTCTGCGTGGCCGTGGCTGGCGGTGTCCGTTGCCCGGGCGTCAGTGGCCGGCGCTCTGGAGCTGGGCCTCGAGCCGGTTCAGCGCCTTGATCCGCTGGTCCAGCGATGGGTGCGTGGCGAACAGCGTCGAGACACCCCGCTTGACCTTGGGCGGGAAGATGTAAAACGCCGCCAGCTCGCCCGAGGCGGCGCGCAGGTCGCGCTGCGGGATCCTGCTCATCCTCCCGTCGATCTCCATCAGCGCCGAGATCAGCGCGCTCGGACGACCGGTGATCATCGCCGAGCCACGGTCTGCCGCGAACTCGCGATAGCGCGACAGCGCCTGCAACAGCAGCCAGGAGATGACGTACACGATCGCGGACACGAGGATCACGACGAGCACGCTGATGCCGTTGTCCTCGTCGTCGTTGAAGATGCCGCCGAACCAGAAGCCCATCTGCACGATGAACGACGCGATCGACGCGAAGAAGCTGGCGAGCGTCATCACCATCACGTCGCGATTCGCGATGTGCGTCAGCTCGTGACCGAGGACGGCCTCGAGCTCGCCATCGCCGAGCAGGTTGAGCAGCCCGGTGGTCACGCACACGGTCGCGGTCTTCGGCGAGCGGCCGACCGCGAACGCGTTCGGCATCGGCGTGTCGGCGATCGCCACGCGTGGCATCGGGATGTCGGCCTGGATCGCCAGGCGCTGCACGACCCCGATCAGCTTGGCGGCCTGCGGGCCGTCGCCAGGCGCGATCTGGTGGGCGCCCATGCTCGCCAGCGCGATCTTGTCGGAGGTGAACAGCTGTACCAGGAACAGACCGGCCGCGATCACGGCGATCGTCACGGCGCCCGTGCCGGCCGCGAACAGCACGCCGATCAGCACGGCGTAGACGAGTCCGAGCAGGAACAGGGTCAGCATCATCCTCGCCTGCAGCCCCGGGTCACGACCGAACTTCCGCGTCTTGTTCATCACGCCAATGGTGCCAGAGGCGGCCGAAGAGTTGCCTAACAATCGGCGGTCGCCACGCAGGCGCAATACTGGAGGCAGATGGCCGTCTCCGACCAGTCGCTGCTGTCGCGTCGGCGCCGCTCGCGCGGTGGACGCGCGTCCGGTGACCCGCTTCCCCGCTCCGCCTGGACCCGCCTGGCGGCGTGCACGGCCGCCGCGGCGCTGCTGCAGCTCGACGGCACCGTGATCACGGTGGCGCTGCCAACGGTCGCCCACGATCTCCACGTCACGAGCGCATCCACGGCGGTCATCCTCAGTGCCTACTTTGCCGCCTACGCGTTGCTGCTGCTCCCCGGCGGCAGGCTGGTCGACCGCTTCGGTGCCCGCAGGGTCGCGCTCGTCGGGCTGGTGGTGTTCGCGGTGGGGGCGGCGGCCGGCGCGCTCGTCTCGAACCTCGGCCTGCTGGTCGTCACCCGCGTCGTGCAGGGCATCGGCGCGGGCCTCGTCAGCCCGGCTGCGCTCGCCGGCGCCGTCAGCGGCTTCCCGCCCGAGCGACGCGGCGGCGCGCTCGGGATCTGGGGGGCGAGCGCCGGCGTCGCCAACCTGCTTGGCCCGCTGCTCGGCGGCCTGCTGACGGTCGGCTTCGGCTGGCGGGCTGACTGGTGGGCGCTGGTTCCGCTCGCGCTGCTGGCGGTCTGGGCGATCGCCGAGCACCTCCCGGCGATCGTGCACGAGGTCGGCGCCGACGGCCGCCAGCGCGTGCTGACCCCGCGGGTGGTCGCCGCCTCGGCGGTCGCGGGGCTGACCTTCGCCGTGATGATCGGCACCTTCTACCTGGCCGAGCAGTACCTCCAGCGCTCGGTCGGCTACTCGGCCCTGGGTGCCTCCGCGGTGCTGATCCTCGTCGCCCTACTGGTGGCGCTGGCGGCGCCGCTGGCCGGCCGGATCGCGGACAGTCGCGGCGAGCGACTGCCGGCGATCATCGGCTTCGTCGCCGCCGGTGTGGGCCTCGCGCTGCTGGCGATTCCGGCGGTATCGCTGCACGGGCTCGGCACCATCGCCCTGCTGATTCCCGTAGGGATCGGGCTGGGGCTGCTGTTCGTGCCAACCTCGCGGGCGGCGCTGAACGCCACCGAGCTGGCTTCCCATGGCCGCGTCTCGGCGATCCTGTCAGTCGCCCGCCTGGTCGGTGCCGCCGTCGGCGCGGGCCTCGCCGGTGCCGCCCTGGCCGGCGGTCCGACGGCGTCCACGACGCACTCGGCGCTGGCGGTCGCCGCTGGCGCCTGCCTGCTGTTGGGCCTCCCGATCGCCACTCGCCTGGGCGGCTCGCGGGCGGACGCGATCGAGCTGACCGTGCTCGACAGCTGATCTGCCGCCGCCGGGGCGGCGCTTGGGCTGCAGCCCCGGCGGCGCCTGCGCGCCTGCGCGCTCCGTTTGCCGGTCGAGAACCCGCGCGGGCGCGACCGAAAAGTGGAAAGATCTCTGACATGCCGCCTCAAGATCTGCTACGGACAGCCGATCGAAACTAGAGAAGATGCGCGTGACCCGGGCATATGTCGCCGGCCTGGGGACGGCGGGCTCGCTGGTCGCCGGTGCCGCGCTGCTGTTCGCGCTGGCTGCCGCGCTGGTCGCGTTTCGCGGCTGGCCGATCGCGTCGCCCAAGCAGGATCCGGCAACGGTGTTCGCTAGCTCCAGCCGGGCCAGCCACGCGATCCGAGCGGATGCCCGCGTCCTGGCCGCGCTGCCGATCCTGGCCGGGCGCGGGGGCGCGGCCGGCGCCGGCGGCCGGAGGACCGCCGGCGCCGGGCACGGATCGACCACCGGCCCAGCGGCTGGAGACGCACCCGGCGGTGGCGGCGACACGGATGACGACGGCGCTGGCTCCTCACAAGCCGGCTCCGGTGGCGGCTCGGGTTCCTCCGGCGGTGGCGTCAGCGGTGCGGCCGGAAGCGCGGTCACCGCGCTGACGCACGCCGCAGGCTCGACTGCCGCCGGCGCTGGCGCGGACGCTGGCAAGGTCGTGTCCGGCGCCGTCGGCGCGGCCGGGTCCACAGTCGGCGGCGTCAGCCCCGCCGCCGGCAAGACCGCCAGCTCGGCTGGCGGCGCGGCCGGCAGTGCGGTCGCGGGGGCCAGCTCGACGGTCGGCAGCACGGTCAGCGAGGCTGGCGGTGACGTCGGTGAGCTGCTCGGTGGCATCTGAGCGCCGCAGCGTCTGGCTGAGCGGGCTGAACCTGACTGAGCGCCCGGCAGAACCTGACTGAGCGCGGGCAGAGCCCCGACTGAGCGCCCGCAGAACGCTGACGCGGAGCGCTGCCGCGCCCGCACCGCCGCGCGGACGCGGGGCGTGCGATGATCGCGGCCCCTTGACGACCGGCGCCGCCACCGAGATCTCGCCGACGCTGCCGCGCAGCAGTCGCGTCAACCGCCTCGGCCACCTGGAGGTGGGCGGCTGCGACCTGGTCGAGCTGGCGCGGGAGTTCGGGACGCCGGCATACGTGGTCGACGAAGCCGATCTGCGCGCCCGCGCACGCAGCTT
>JASHQV010000314.1 GCA_030038955.1 Solirubrobacteraceae bacterium | reverse complement strand
CACCAACGTCAGCGATACCAGCTCAGCCGCTCCGCCTCGCACCGCAAGGCGCTGCTGATGAACCTCTCGAAGGAGGTGATCGAGCACGAGCGCATCCACACCACCGAGGCCAAGGCCAAGGCGGTCAAGCCCGAGCTCGAGAAGCTGATCACGCTGGCCAAGCGCGGCGACCTGCACGCCCGCCGCCAGGCGCTGTCGGCGCTGGGGCAGGACAAGTTCGCGGTGTACAAGCTGTTCGAGGAGGTCGCGCCTCGGTACGCCGCCCGCGAGGGCGGCTACACGCGAATCCTCAAGCTCGGCCCGCGCCACTCCGACACGGCCGAGATGGTCCTGCTCGAGCTGGTCTGAGAACCCGGCTGACGATCGAGTACGACGGGACCGGGTTCGCCGGCTGGGCGGCCCAGCCCGGGCTGCGCACGATCGAGGGTGAGCTCGAGCGGGCGCTCGCGGTGCTGCTGCACCGCCGTGTCAGGCTGACGGTCGCCGGGCGCACCGACGCCGGCGTCCACGCCTGGGGCCAGGTGGCCAGCTACGAGGGCGAGCTGGTGCCGGTGGCGGCGCTCAACGCGCTGCTGCCCGAGGACGCGGCGGTGCTGGCCTGTGAGGCCGCACCGCCGAGCTTCGACGCCCGCCGCGACGCCACCTCGCGCGCGTACTGCTACCGCGTGCTGGCGCGGCCCGGCCGGCCGGCGCTCGCCCGCGCTCGCGTGCTGCACTGCCGGCGGCCGCTCGATCAGCAACGGCTGCACGCGTGTGCCGGCCTGCTCGCCGGCACACGCGACTTCACCGCCTTCACCCCCACGGACACCTACCACGTGCGCTTCCAGCGGGACGTGTACGCCGCCTTCTGGCGCGCCGACGCAGCCGAGCCGGAGCTGCTGGAGTTCTGGATCGAGGCCGACACGTTCATGCGCCACATGAACCGCGTGCTGGTCGGGACGATGCTGGAGGTCGCCCGCGGCCGTCGCAGCGTCGAGCAGTTCGCGCGGCTGCTGGAGGGCCGGCCGCGACGCGAGGCGGGGGCGACGGCGCCTGCCTACGCCCTCTACCTGGCCGGCGTCGGCTACGGCGGCCGGCGACTGCTGGCGGCGCCGGATGTTCACAGCTGGCGCCGCATGCCGGA
The DNA here is from genome assembly GCA_030038955.1 of Solirubrobacteraceae bacterium. Lineage (GTDB taxonomy): Bacteria > Actinomycetota > Thermoleophilia > Solirubrobacterales > Solirubrobacteraceae > Palsa-465. The sequence continues at coordinate 1,505 of JASHQV010000314.1, read as the reverse complement.
CTAGCCTAGTTCACATGCACGTCCTGCTGACCAACGACGACGGGATCGAGGCCGATGGCCTGCAGTGCCTGCGCCGAGCGCTGCTGGAGGTGTCCGACGTCGAGCTGGCGGTGGTCGCGCCCGACGGCAACCGCTCGGCGATGGCGCGCTCGATCACCACCCGCCGGCCGCTGTGGGTGCAGCAGGTGGAGTTCGGTGACGGCACCGTCGGCTACGCCACCGACGGCACGCCGGTCGACTGCATCCGCCTCGCGCGGCTCGGTCTGATCGACGACTTTCAGCCGGAGCTGGTCGTCTCCGGGATCAACCACGGCTCAAACCTCGGCGATGACATCACCTACTCGGGCACGGTCGCGGCGGCGCTCGAGGCGATCGTGCTCGGACTGCCCGGGATCGCGGTCTCGCAGCAGTCGAGCGCGCTCGAGCTCGACTTCCGCCAGACGCTCGCGTTCGACTTCACGGTCGCCGCCGAGTTCACCGCCAGGCTCGTCGCCGACCTCGAGAGCCTGCCGCTGCCGAGTGGCACGCTGCTCAACGTCAACGTGCCGGGACGGACACCCACGGGCGTGCAGGTGGCGCCGCTGTGCAAGCGCGTCTACCGCGACGAGCTCGACCTCGTCGAGCAGCGGGATCTGCGCCGCCTATACCGGATCTACAGCGACGCCAGTCACGACCCGGCGGAGCACGACACGGACCTCGCGGCCGTTCGCGAGGGGAAGATCGCGGTGACGCCGCTGCACTTCGCGCTGACCCACCAGGAAAGCCTGATGGCGCTGGCCGAGCACGACCTCGACCGGCTGCTGGAACGCCCGGCCACGCCGCGGTCGTGAGCGACCCGGCCCAGCGCGCGGCCGAGCTTCGGCGCGTGCTCGACTACCACGGCTACCGGTACTACGTGCTCGACGACCCCGAGATCGGCGACGACCAGTACGACCAGCTGCTCGACGAGCTGCGCGCGATCGAGGCCGAGCACCCCGAGCTGGTGACCCCGGACTCGCCCACCCAGCGGACCGGGGGCGAGCCGGTCAGCGACCTCGAGAAGGTGCGCCACCCCCAGCGGATGCTGTCGCTCGCGAACGCCCGCTCGGCGGAGGAGCTGCAGGCGTGGATCCAGCGGATGCGCAACCACCTGGCGCGCGAGGGGATCGACGATCCCGACTTCGAGTTCGTCGCCGAGCCGAAGATCGACGGGCTGGCAATGTCGCTGCTCTACCGCGACGGCGCGTTCGAGCGCGGCGCCACGCGAGGCAACGGCGAGATCGGCGAGGACGTCAGCCACAACATCCGCACGATCCCGGCGGTGCCGCTGCGCCTGGAGGGCGACGACGTGCCGCCGCTGCTGGAGGTGCGCGGCGAGGTGTACATGTCCCTGCCGGACTTCGCGGCGCTCAACGAGCGCCGTGCAGAGGCGGGGCTGTCGACGTTCATGAACCCGCGCAACTCGGCGGCCGGCACGATCCGCCAGCTCGACCCGAAGCTGGCGGCCGAGCGGCCGCTGTCGTTCT
>JASHQV010000313.1 GCA_030038955.1 Solirubrobacteraceae bacterium | reverse complement strand
CCACCGCCACCCGGGGAGGCACCACCCGTGCCGGTGCCGGCGCCGCCGGAGCTGCCGCCGCCCGCTCCGGCGGGCGTGGTCGTGGCACCGCCGCCGCCGGTGCCTCCTCCGGTTCCGCCTCCGGTCGTGGCCGGCGCCGTCTGCGCCGGGGCTGTGGACGTGGTCGGAGTTGCCGGTGTGGTCGGGGTCGTCGCGGCGGGCGACGCCGGCGTGACCGTCACCTCCGGCGTCGGCGTGGTCAAAGTGGTGCTGCTCTGCGGCTGCTCGCTGGCGAGGATCTGCAGCGCCTCGACCATGAAGTTGTGCCAGATGATCGCGGGGAAGGTGCCGCCTTCGACCGGCGAGCCGTCGTAGTTGGTCAGCATCGGGATCGCACGATTCGGATAGCCGACCCACACCGCCGTGGTCAGCTGCGGCGTCCAGCCGACGAACCAGGCGTCGACGTAGTTGGAGGTGGTGCCGGTCTTGCCGGCCACGTCGACCCCGGCGATCGCGGCGCTCGGCGCCGTCCCGCCGGCACTCACCGGGCCCTCCAGCATCGAGTGCATGGTCGCGGCCACGGTGGCCGGCAGCACGCGCCGGCGATCGGGTCGGTTGACGATGTAGTGGCGGCTGCACACGGGGCAGACGATCGAGTGGATTCCGATCGCGCCCTGATCGACGTCGCCGAGGGTCGGGTTGTAGACCTTGAGGCCCCCGGTCGCGACGGTCTCGTATGCGTGCGCCATGTCCAGCGCCGATACGCCCGTGCTGAGCCCGCCGAGGATCATCGACGGGTTGGTGGAGACCGGCGTGCGGATCCCCATCAACTTCGCGTATTTCTTGATTCGCTTCGTCCCGACGTGCATCCCGACCTGCGCGAACACGCTGTTGTCGGAGATCGCGGTCGCCTCGTCGAGCGTGATCGGGCCCGAGTAGGTGTTGCCGAAGTTGTGGACGATGAAGTGGCCGGTGCCGCCGTGAGGCAGGCGGAAGGGGATGTCCTGTGGGGCTGAGTCGATGATCGAGTCCGGGCTGTACTCGCCGCTCGTCAGCGCCGCCGCCAGCGTGAACAGCTTGAACGCGGAGCCGGGTTGGCGGCGCCCCATCGTCGCCAGGTTGAACGGCGTCTGCGCGTAGTCGCCGTCGCCGCTGACCATCGCGCGCACCTCGCCGGTGCGGTTGTCGATCGCCACCAGCGACGCGGTCGGGCCGTCCGAGCCGGGCGGGAACTCGGTGTCGACCGCTTGCTGTGCGGCCTGCTGCAGCTGCAGGTTGATCGTCAGCCTGACCTTCAGGCCACCGTAGTAGGCGCGGTACTGGGCGACCTTCGCGGGCACCCCCATCTTCTCCAGGGCGGCGACGATCTGCGGGCGCACCCAGCTCGTGAAGTAGGGCGCGGCGGCGGGCTCCTGGGGCTGCTGGATCTCCGCTTTCGTCGGCAGCGGGGTGGTGATCCCGAGCTTGTACTGACTGCGAGAGATGTAGTGCTGGGCGAGCATGTCGTGCAGCACTAGGTTGCGGCGGGCGTAGGCCGCCTGCCTGGTCTGCCTGTCGAGGACCGGATCGAACGCGGTCGGGCTAGCGACCATGCCGGCCAGCAGTGCCGCCTGGGCCGGGGTCAGCTCCTGGGCGCACTCCGGCCGGTGGGGGTCGGTGGGCGTCGGATCCCCGCACGCGCCGGCCGGCTCGCTGGCAGGATTGGCGGCGTTGTAGCCGTGCGCCCAGCCGAAGTAGACCCGCGCCGCCGACTCGATCCCAACGGCGCCGTTGCCGAAGTAGATCGTGTTCAGGTAGGAGGTCAGGATCCGGGTTCGCTTCCAACGGTGCACAAGCTGGAAGGCGAGCGCGGCTTCGCGCAGCTTCTCGAAGATCGTGCGGTGGTCCTGCTCCTCCTCGGCGTTCTTGACGAACTGCTCGGTGATCGTCGAGCCACCCTCGCGCGGGCCACCCGTGACGTCGGAGACGAACGCGCGGGCGATCCCCTTGAGATCGATCCCGGGGTCGCTCCAGAAGCGGCGATCCTCCACCGCGATGATCGCGTTGATCATGTTGCGCGAGATCTGCCCCCACTGGTCGACGACCTGCTCGGTCGGAGGCGCGATCGGGCCGATCGGCTTGCCGGTGTCGTCGTACATGTACGACTCGACATTCGACTTGAACTGGGCCTCGTTGGCGAGCTGGGGGAGGTCAGAGGCCACCGAGGTCAGCATCCCGAACAGGGCTGAGATCAGCGCGAGCGCGCCGAACGCAACCACGACCAGCAGCAGGCGGAGCTTGCGCAGGCGGACTCGGGGGCGACCCATGCGCCGGCGCCGCCGGCCGGGGCTGCGCGGGCGCGAGCTTGCGGGCGGGGCGGCGATCGGGGCCGGCGGCAGCGCTGACTCGGTCAGGGTGTCGTGATCGAGGCTCATCTACAGGTGCCGGCGCGCGGCGGCTGTCGGGGTGTCTCGAGCGACGCTCATGCGATCTCAGAACGGCTCCCACCGGCGGGGTTGTCCCCGGGGAGCCCCGCACGATCCGCTCGGTGGTCGGACCGCGCCCCGGCGGCAGCGGGCATTGGGGCCTGTCGGGCGCGGGAGTCTAGCATTGCCGCCGTGGATCGAGGCTCAACTGAGGCGGCGGCCTGGCTGACCCGGAACGCAGTCGATTGCCTGCCTGAGGGCGGCCTCGAGGCGAAGCTGGCGGCCGCGCGCCCGCTGCGCGTCAAGCTCGGGATCGACCCGACCGCCCCCGACATCCATCTCGGTTTCAGCGTCGTGCTCCAGAAGCTGCGCGAGTTCCAGGATCTGGGGCACGTGGTGGTGCTGATCGTGGGGGATTACACCGCTCGCGTGGGCGATCCCAGCGGTCGCTCGACGACGCGACCAGTGCTGGGCGACGCCGAGATCGCCGCAAACGCGCGCACCTTCCACAAGCAGGCGCTGAAGGTGCTCGACTCCGAGCGGCTCGAGCTGCGACACAACTCCGAATGGCTGGACATGCGCATGCCCGAGCTGTTCCGCCTGTTGAGCACGACGACGGTTGCGCAGGTGACGGAGCGCGACGATTTCGCCAAGCGCCTCGCCGCGGGTCTGCCGATCTCGATGCTGGAGCTGCTGTACCCGCTCCTGCAGGGGTTCGACTCGGTTGCCGTGCGGGCCGACGTGGAGTTGGGAGGGGCCGATCAGAAGTTCAACCTGCTGCTCGGCCGCGACATCCAGCGCGCGTACGGGCAGCCGGAGCAGGTGATCCTGACGGTGCCGCTGCTGACGGGAACCGACGGCGAGCGCAAGATGTCGAAGTCGTTTGGCAACTACATCGGCGTGACCGAGGCCGCGGAGGACATGTACGGGAAGACGATGAGCATCCCGGATCGCTCGCTGGCCGAGTGGTATCCGCTGTTGCTCGGCGAGCCGGTCGCCGCCGAGCTCGAGCCGATGGACGCCAAGCGCGCGCTCGCCCGGCGGCTGGTGGAGCGTTTCCACTCGGCGCAGGCAGCGCGCGAGGCCGAGGCCGCGTTCGACCGCGTGCACGTGCGTCACGAGCTTCCCGAGGAGGTGGAGCCGATCCACTGGCAGCGCGGATCCGGCGAGATCCATCTGCCGGCGCTGCTTGCCGGCGCGTTCGAGATCTCCACCTCCGAGGCGCGGCGCTCGCTGGCCCAGGGTGGGGTCAGGCTCGATGGGACCGTGATTGACGGTGGTCGGCTGGATCTGCGCGCCGGTGAAGTCGACGGGAAGATCCTGCAGCTCGGGAAGCGGCGCTTCAAGCGCGTCGAGCTCGTCTGAGCCTTCCAGCATTCGCTCCAGACGTGGTATATTTGCCGGTCTGCGCCGGGATCCGGAAGCGGGTCCCGGCCGCGTCTCTGAGAAGAGCAGCTCTTCTCAGTGGAGGCGCGGCGGTCTTTGAAAACTCAACAGCATGCGCACCTCGACCGGACCCCTGGTCGAGTGTGTGTCCAGGTTCGACGCCGTCGACCGCAGTCGCTTCTGGCGGCAGGGTTGGCGGTGCCAGAATTGACCCCGTCTTGCGTCTGGGGCCCCATCGTGTACAGCGGGCTCCTGCCGGCCTCCGTGGCCGGCGAGTCGCCGGCTCGTCCGGCGATCGGCGCAAGGGCCTGACCTGCCAAGGCAGGCCCAGAGTTTTGTCCGCCTCCGCGAACGTGGAGCGGACGGCTCTGACGACTCTTTGTGAACGGTGGCCGCTCAGCGAGCAACCGCCGAGTAGTTCTTCACGGAGAGTTTGATCCTGGCTCAGGACGAACGCTGGCGGCGTGCCTAACACATGCAAGTGGAGCGACGAACCAGGCTTCGGCCTGGGGCAAAGCCGCGAACGGGTGAGTAACACGTGGGTAACCTGCCCCGATGATTGGGACAACCCGAGGAAACTCGGGCTAATACCGAATGTGCCCTGCTGCCACAAGGCAGCTGGGGAAAGGAAGCTTCGGCCTCCGCATCGGGATGGGCCCGCGGCCCATTAGCTTGTTGGTGAGGTAACGGCTCACCAAGGCGACGATGGGTAGCTGGTCTGAGAGGACGATCAGCCACACTGGGACTGAGACACGGCCCAGACTCCTACGGGAGGCAGCAGTGGGGAATCTTGCGCAATGCGCGAAAGCGTGACGCAGCAACGCCGCGTGGGTGAAGAAGGCCTTCGGGTTGTAAAGCCCTTTCAGTTGGGAAGAAGCTTTGCCGGTGAATAGCCGGTTGGAGTGA
>JASHQV010000312.1 GCA_030038955.1 Solirubrobacteraceae bacterium | reverse complement strand
CTCGCAGAGCTCGGCGCGCTCGCCAAGACGCCGGACGCGAACATCATCAAGCTGCCCAACATCAGCGCCTCGGTGCCGCAGCTGAAGGCCGCGATCGCCGAGCTTCAGAAGCAGGGCTACCGGCTCCCGGACTACGTCGACGAGCCGGCCACCGACGAGCAGCGCGAGGCGCGCAGCCGCTACGACCGCGTCAAGGGTAGCGCCGTCAACCCGGTTCTGCGCCAGGGCAACTCGGATCGGCGGGCGCCCGCCTCGGTCAAACAGTTCGCGCGGCGCCATCCGCATCCGATGGGCGCGTGGGCGCCCGACAGCCGCTCGCACGTGGTGACGATGAGCGACGGCGACTTCCGCGCGACCGAGCGCTCGCTGACGCTCGCGCACGCCACGACCGTCCGGATCGAGCACGTCGACTCCTCCGGGCAAACGACCGTCCTGAAGGAGTCACTGGCGCTGCAGGACGGCGAGGTGATCGACGCCGCGGTGATGCACGTGGCGGCGCTCCGACGGTTTCTCGACGAGCAGATCGAGGACGCCCGGAGGCAGGGCGTCCTCTTCTCGGTCCACCTCAAGGCGACGATGATGAAGGTGTCGGACCCGATCATCTTCGGCCACGCGGTCAGCGCCTTCTTCCCGGGCCTGAAGGCGCCCGGCTGGAACCCCGACGACGGCCTCGGGGCGCTGCCGCCGGGGACGGAGATTCCGACTCGGGATGACCGCCCGGGCCTCGCGATGGTCGACTCCGATCGCGGGATCACCAACCTGCACGTGCCCAGCGACGTGATCATCGACGCCTCGATGCCCGCCGCGATCCGCTCCTCCGGGCAGATGTGGAACGCCCAGGGCAAGCTGCAGGACACGAAGTTCGTGATTCCCGACCACTCGTACGCGGCGCTGTACGCAGAGACCGTCGAGGACTGCCGCAGGCATGGGGCGTTCGACCCCGCGACGATGGGCGCGACCGCCAACGTCGGGCTGATGGCGCAGTCGGCCGAGGAGTACGGCTCGCACGACAAGACCTTCGAGATCGCCGCCGACGGGCGCGTGCGGGTGGTCGACGCACGCGGACAGGTGCTGCTGGAGCACGAGCTGCAGGCCGGCGACATCTGGCGCATGTGCCAGACCAAGGACGCCCCGATCAAGGACTGGGTGCGGCTGGCGGTCGCGCGGGCCCGCGCGACCGGCGCGCCGGCGGTGTTCTGGTTGGATCCGGACCGGCCTCACGACGTCGAGCTGCTGGCCAAGGTGCGCCCGGAGCTGGCGGCGCTCGACACCGACGGGCTGCAGCTGGAGATCATGCCGGTCGCGGAGGCGGCCCGGTTCACGCTGGCGCGCGCGCGCATGGGCGAGGACACGATCTCGGTGACCGGCAACGTGCTGCGCGACTACCTCACCGACCTGTTCCCGATCCTCGAGCTGGGGACGAGCGCGAAGATGCTGTCGATCGTGCCGCTGATGGATGGAGGCGGCCTGTTCGAGACCGGCGCCGGCGGCTCGGCTCCCAAGCATGTGCAGCAGTTCCTGCGCGAGAACCACCTGCGCTGGGACTCGCTGGGCGAGTTCCTGGCGCTGGCCGAGTCGTTGGAGATGGTGGCTGACAGGGACGGCAACCTGCGGGCGCGGGTGCTCGGCCGGGCGCTCGACCGCGCCACCGGGCGGGTGCTCGAGGATGGCCGCTCCCCGTCGCGCCGGGTAGGCGAGCTCGACAACCGCGGCAGCCACTTCTACCTGGCGCTGTACTGGGCCCAGGAGCTGACCGCCCAGGCCGACGACGCCGAGCTGGGAGCGCGCTTCCGGCCGCTGGCCGAGCGCTTGGCCGGTGCCGAGCAGCGGATCGTGGAGGAGCTCGCGGCGGTGCAGGGCAAGCCGGTGGAGCTCGGCGGCTACTACCGCCCCGACCCGGCCAAGGTGGTCGCCGCGATGCGCCCCAGCGAGACGTTCAACGAGGCGCTGACGGCGCTCTGAGGGCGGGCCGCGTCGAGGCACCGGTGTGCGGCGCCGGCTCGGTGCGAGCGAGCGGCTTGGTGCGCGGGGCGACCGCGGGGCGGGCGGGGTGTGCCGCAAGCCACCCCGCCCGGCGACACCGGAAGGGTGATCTGATAGAATGCTTGCCAGCAAGCAATTATCTGTATGCCGGCAGTCGTTGACACCACGATCGAGTTCGAAGTCGCGCAGCGACTGCGGCAGACGATCTCGCGGCTGTACCGGCATCTGCGCGACACCGATGCCTCCACGCATCCGGCGATGACGCCGGCCCGCGCGTCGGCGCTGCTGCTCGTCGATCGCCGCGGGCCGATCCGGCTGGCCGAGCTGGCCGAGGCGGAGGGGCTGAACCCGACGATGCTGTCGCGGATGGTCGGCGACATGGTCGAGGCCGGCGTGCTGGCGCGCAGCTCCGACCCGGGCGACCGGCGCGCCGCCTGGGTGCAGGTGACCGACGCCGGAGCCGAGCTGGCGCGGCATCTGCGCGACCAGCGCACGCAAGCGGTGCTGGGCGCGATGGATGAGCTGTCGGACGCCGAGCGTCGGGCGATCGTCAAGGCGCTGCCGGCGCTGGAGCGGCTGGTCGAGCCGCTCAAGGGGCGACGCGCGTGACGCGGATCAGGCGCGTCTCGAGCGTCACCTTCGCGGCTCTGCAGGTACCCAACTACCGTCGCTACATCAGCGGCCAGGCGATCTCGCTGATCGGCACCTGGATGCAGACGACCGCGCAGGCGTGGCTGGTGCTGTCGCTCACCCACGACTCGGCGACGATGCTAGGTCTGATCGTCGCCCTGCAGACGGTGCCGGTGCTACTGCTCGGGCCGTACGGCGGCGTGATCGCCGACCGCGTCGACAAGCGACGGATGATGATCGCCCTGCAGAGCGCGATGGGCGTCCAGGCGCTGGCCCTCGGGCTGCTGACGATCAGCGGTCTCGTGCGGGTGTGGGAGATCGGCGTGCTGGCCGCGCTGCTCGGGCTCAACAACGCGTTCGAGAACCCCTCGCGGCAGTCGTTCATGCTCGAGCTGGTCGGGCCGGACCACCTGCGCAACGCCGTCAGCCTGAACTCGGTGCTGGTCAACATGGCGCGCGTGCTCGGTCCGGCGGTCGCGGGGATCATGATCGCGATCGTCGGCGAGGGCGTCTGCTTCCTGGTCAACGCCGCCAGCTTCGTCGCGGTGATCACCTCGCTGGTGACGCTCGACCCGGGGGCGCTGCAGCCGGTCACGCCGACCGAGCGCGCCAAGGGCCAGCTGCGCCAGGGGCTCAGCTACATCCGGCGCACGCCGGAGCTGGCGGTGCCGCTGCTGATGATGGGCGCGGTCGGCTGCCTCACCTACGAGTTCCAGGTCTCGCTCCCGTACATGGCGCGGGCCGGCCTGCACGCGGGCTCGAGCGGGTTCGGGTTCATGACCGCGGCGATGGGCTTCGGGGCGGTCGGGGGCGGGCTGATCGTCGCCACCCGGGGACGCACCGGGATCGGGCCGTTGATCGCCGCGGCGACGGGGTTCGGGCTGGCGATGACGCTGGCGACGGTGGCGCCAACCCTGCCGATCGAGCTGATCGCGCTGGCGTTCACCGGGGCGGCCAGCATCTCGTTCATGGCGACCGGCAACGCCACCCTGCAGCTGCGGGCGGCGCCGGAGATGCGCGGACGTGTGATGTCACTGTGGTTCGTGGCCTTCCAGGGGTCGACGCCGATCGGCGGCCCGGTGATCGGAGCGGTGATGAGCCTCGCCGGCTCGCGCGCCGGGCTCGGTCTCGGCGCGATCACATGCTTCGTGGTGGCGCTCGCGGGAGTGCTGGCGACGCGCGTCGGGGGCGTCAAGTCTCGGCCGGCCACCTCCGTTACCGTGTGAGCGCGGAGCCTGTCGCCGTCCGCCGCGGCATGGTAGTTTCTACAGTATTGCTATATAAAATGATTGATCTGCCGAGAGGAGCGCCGTGGCGTACGTGATCGCTGAGCCGTGTATCGGGGTCAAGGACAGCTCGTGCGTCGACGTGTGTCCGGTCGACTGCATCCATCCGACCACGACGGAGGCGGGATTCGACGAAGTCGACCAGCTGTTCATCGACCCCGCGGAGTGCATCGACTGCGATGCCTGCGTCGAGGTATGCCCCGTCGACGCGATCTTCCCCGAGGACGAAGTGCCGCCCGAGTGGCAGCACTTCACCGAGATCAACGCCGCCTACTACCGGCGCGCGCGTGCATGAGCGCGCACGGGAGCGTGCGGGCCGCGACGGCGGTCCGCGTCCCCGTGGATGGGCGCGCCTGTCAGTCGCTGCGTGATTGGGGCGCGGCGTGTACCAGGTAGCGCTGTTCCTCCACCTGCTCGGAGCGCTTGCGTTCGTCGCCGGAATCGTGCTCGCCGGTGTTGCGTTCGAGGCCGCCCGCCGGCGTGCGCTACCGGGCGAGATCGTGGCGCTGCTCGCGCTCGCCCGCGTCGGCGTGCTGCTGGTGGCGGTGGGCACGGTGCTGCTCGGGGTGTTTGGCTTCTGGCTCGTGCATCTCGGTGACTGGGGCTACGGCACGACCTGGGTCGATCTGTCGATCGGCCTGTTCGTGCTGGCACTGGTGCTCGGCGGCCTCGGTGGGCAGCGCCCGAAGCGGGCCCGGAAGCTTGCCGTCGAGCTGCGCGGGCGTAGCGAGCGCGTCAGCGATGAGCTGCAAGAGCATGATGACCGCGTCAGCCGCGAGCTGCGGGCGCTGCTCGACGACCCCACGTCGCGCGTGCTCAACTACGCGTCGCTGCTGCTCGTCGTGGCGGTCCTCGCGCTGATGGTGTGGGGGCCGTGAGCACGGTCGAGCGCTGCGAACCCGGCGTTCAGCAGTGTGATCGCCTGCGTCGTCCAGTTGCCCGAGTGCAGCAGCACGACGCCGAGCCAGTGACGTCCGCGTCGTGCCGTCGCCACCAGGCATAGCCCCGCCGCGGTGGTGAAGCCTGTCTTCACGCCATCGGTCCCCGGATAGCCCGTCACCAGCAGCGGATTGTTGTTGTACAGGAACAGCTTGCCGCCCTTGATCGGGAACCTCAGGATCGCGCTGCGGGCAGCGACGATCCGCCGCAGCATCGGCTGCGCGAGGACCGCGTGGGCGAGCACCGCCAAGTCCCGCGCGCACGAGTAGTTGTCGTGATCGACCACCCCCGACACGTTCGAGTAGTGCGTGCAGCCGAGGTGCATGCGCTGTGCCTGCTCGTTCATCAGGGCGACGAACCGCGCCTGCGTGCCCGCGACGTGCTGGGCCAAGGCGATCGCCGCGTCGTTGCCCGAGGGGAGCAGGAGCCCGTACAGCAACGCCAGCTCGGGGACGCGCTTGCCCAGCGGCAACAGGCCGACGCCGGAGCCGGTGAAGTCGATCGCCTGGCGGGTGATCAGCACGCGGGCCTGGGGACTCGAGCGCTCCGCGACGACGAGCGCGGTCATCATCTTCGTGAGGCTGGCGATCGGCAGGCGACGCGTCGGGTCCCGGGCCCATAGCACCTGGCCGGTGTCGACGTCGAACAGCAGCCCGGCGCGCAGACCCAGCTGCAGACGCGGGTCGGCGACCTGCGCGGTGGCTCGGCTCCTTCCGTACACGGGCGCTGGCGGTCGCGGCGTCGCCGCTGTCCGGGCGGGATGCTCGCCACCCGCCTGAGCGGGCTTGCGGATCGTGGCGCTCTGCACGCGACCGACGCCGGTCCCGTGCTCGGCCAGGTTCAGTCCGAGCAGCGCGATCGCGGCGAGCACGGGCACCGCGATCAGCCGGCGTGCTCGGCGCCGGCGCCTGGCCCGGCGCGCCCGGGTGGCCCGGGCCTCCCGGGCGCGCCGCTGCTCGCGCAGGGAGTAGAGGACGTGGAGGTCGCTCACCCGGCCACCCGGGGGTCGCTCACCGGATATCTTCGGGGTCGCTCACCGGATCGCCACGGAGTCGCTCACCGGATATCTTCGGGGTCGCTCACTGGATCGCCACCGGGTCGCTCACCAGCACGTCCTCAGCGGCGCGCAATGCCGGTGCGAGCCCATCGCCACGCTCAGGCGGCAGTCGGCGCCCGCACGTCCGTGATCCGCCAGGGGTTCTGCTGGTCGTCGGTCAGCGCCAGCGTCCATCGCTCGGTGAAGCTGACCGTCCGGGTCGAGCTCCCCGACACGATCCGAGTCGTGTCGCGGTCCTGGATGTACCGGCAGCCGCGGATGTCGACGTCGATCGTCATCGTCGCCGGCTCCTGGGCGGCATCGAGGCCGATGATCCTGATCTGCTGCACCTCCGGGGCTCGCACGACAACGCGGGTGTGCCCGGAGTGATCTCCTGCGTACAGCAGCTCGGCCAGCGCCACCGGCGCGGCCATCTGGCGCAGGCTCTGGTCAGGGCCGTCGACGGCGTCGGCCCACGCGGCGACCGCCCGGCGCGCCGCGATCTCCAGCACGTCCGGTGCGAAGCGGCCGTCAGCGAGGCTCAGATCGTTGGCCTGGCTGCGCGCGTCACCGGTGAACTGGAGGTCCGCAACCTCTGCGACCTTGGTGCCCTGCGGGACGGCATCGGCCACCGCCTGCTGCACCATCGCCTCGTCCCGCATCGCTCCCTCGTCGGCCCACTCGGTCTGAACGATGCGGTCCTTGAGCACGTGCGCGCCCTCGGCGCCCTGCTCCACCGACGCCAGCACCCAGTGGTCGTCGCGCCGCTGCAGGATCCAGTATTCGCGCAGGCGAACGGTCTCCGTGAACTGGCCGCGGCGCTTGATGTGGCGGCCGCTGCGATCAACCACGTAGTCGCGCATCCGCGACTCGATTCGAACCGCGACCCGGTCCTCGTCCTGGTCGCCCTTGTGCACCAGTCCCACGTACTCCACCGTCGGCTCCTCGAGCGGCTCCACGTGGTTGCGCCAACCTTCGCGGTCGAACTCGTCCAGTCGTCGCTCCCACTCGGCCAGCAGCGCCGGTGCCACGAGGCCACGCAGACGGATCCGATCGCCTGCGTCCCAAGCGAACTGGATCTGGTTGAACAGCGCTGCCGCGGCGATCCGCACGTGCTCGGGGTCGAACAGCTGGTCCTCATCGGCCGCCTCCGCGGCTGCCAGCTCGACCTTGCGCTCGCGCTCGCGCGTGTGCCGCCGCTGCGCGCGGCCACCCTCGCGCCGGGCCTGCCAGACGGCCTGCAGCTTCGGCAGCCCGCTCCGATAGAGCCAGTACAGGAGACCCAGCGCGATCAGCACCAGCAGGCCCTTCCCATGGCCGAGCAGCGCGATCTCGATCAGCACGCGGAAGATCAGGTAGAGCGCGAACGCCTTGCCCGCTCCGCCGCCGCCGCCGTCTCCACCGCCGAGGCCGCCGCCGCCGCCAAAGCCCGCGGTGCCCCCGCCGGCCGACGCGAACGCGGCCGGCGCGACGATCAGCGCCACCAGCAGCGACAGCGCGGCGACGATCGCCAGGACGAGCCAGCGGCGACGTCGGCGCGTCATGCGCTCGCCCTCACGCGCGTGTCCGCGGGGCCGATGTCCACAGCTCCGGCGCCTGCCGCCGCACGCAGCGGGCCGATCCCCGGCTCGCGCTGGGGCACGTGCTGGTCGGCGTGGTAGCTCGAGCGCACCAGCGGACCGGCGGCGACGTGCTTGAAGCCGAGCCCGTAGGCGGCCTGCTCGAGCGCGCTGAACTCATCCGGATGCCAGTAGCGGACGATCGGCAAGTGCTGCTCGGTGGGCCGCAGGTACTGGCCGACGGTCAGCACCTGGACGTGGTGCTCGCGCAGCTGACCGAGCGCATCCACCATCTCCTCGAACGTCTCGCCGAGTCCGACCATCAATCCAGATTTTGTCGTGACCTCGTCGCCTCCGATCTCCTTGGCGGTCCGGAGCACTCTGAGGCTCCGCTGCCAGGTGGAGCCTCGCCGGGCCACCGGGTACAGGCGCGGAACCACTTCCACATTATGGTTGAACACGTCGGGCCGCTCGTGGATGACCTTTGCCAGCGGCATCTCCTGGCCGCGGAAGTCCGGCGTCAGCACTTCGATCGTGGTGCCCGGCGACTGGCGGCGGATCTGACGGATGACGCCGACGAACGCGTGGGCGCCGTAGTCAGGCAGATCATCGCGGTCGACGCTGGTGATGACCGCGTGCCGCAGCCTCATCCGGGAGACGCTGCGACCGACCCGGGCTGGCTCCAGCGGGTCGTTCCACGTTGGCTTGCCGGTCTTGACGTTGCAGAAGCCGCAGCGGCGGGTGCAGGTGTCGCCCAGGATCATGAACGTGGCGGTGCCGCGCTGCCAGCACTCGCCGATGTTCGGGCAGGCCGACTCCTGGCAGACCGTGTGCAGGTTCTCGGTCTCGATCAGCGCGTGCAGCTCGCGGTAGCGGCGTCCGCCGGGAGCCGGCACCTTGAACCACGGTGGCTTGCGGCCCCGGTAGGGCTGGACATCTGGGCCGAGCACGGTCAGCACGTCGGCGATGCCGCCGGGATTCGACCTTGACCGCGTGGCGCTCATGTCTGATCCGAAGCGTACTCGGCACACAATTGGCGCAGTACTCGGCACACAATTGGCGCAGATCTGATGCAAACGCCGGCGCCGGCCGTGGGACGCTTTGTGCGTGACCTCAGCTGAGCTTCCCGCGGGTCGAAAACCGACTGATAGTCCAACGAATTTCGACCCGCGGGGTGTGGATCGCCGTCTCGCGCGGCTCGCCGCAAGTCAGCACGGCGTCTTCCACCTCGGCCAGGTCGTCTCGGCCGGCCTGTCGTCCACCGGCATCCGCTATCGAGTCTCGGCGGGGCGGCTTCACCGTATCCACGACGGCGTCTACGCCCTCGTCCCAGCGCCGCTGCTGAGTCCCGATGGGCGACGGATGGCGGCAGTCCTCGCGTGCGGTCCCGGCGCCGCCCTCTCCCACTACGCGGCGATCAAGCTGCGCGGGCTGATGGATTCGAGTCGCAGCCGGATCGACGTCACCGTCCCCACGCGTGGTGGCCGCAGCCGTCCGGGCATCCGGGTCCACCGCTCGGCCACGCTCCGGCCTGAGGACGTGGAGCTGGTCTACGGCATTGCCTGCACGTCGCTCGCCAGGACGATCCTCGACCTGGCCGAGGAGCTCATCCCGCGACGGCTGGAGCGCCTGCTCGACGAGGCGGCCTACCAGGAGGTGCTGGACATCACGACCCTCGACGAACAGATGCACCACAACCGCAAGCGGATGCGGGCCTGCGCGAACCTCCGCGAGACCCTCGCTCGGCACCGTCCTGGCAGCACCCTGACCGACGGACCGCTCGGCGAGGAGATGCTGGCGATCATCCGTGCCAGCGCGCTGCCGCCGCCGAAGCTGCAGTACTGGATCGACCTCGAGGACGGCGAGCCGATGATCCGTGCCGACTTCGCCTGGCCGGAGGCCAGAGTGATCCTGGAGACGGACGGCCGCCGGGCCCACGGACAACCGCTGCGGACGGCCGCCGACTATCG
>JASHQV010000311.1 GCA_030038955.1 Solirubrobacteraceae bacterium | reverse complement strand
GTCCGCTCGGTGATCCCCGATCACGACGGCGTCGCGTTCGCCGGTCTCGATCACGAGCAGGCGATCGATTACGTGGTCGAGATGCGGCGCTACCGCGAGGCGGACACGCTGGCCGCCAGGTTGCGGAACGGTGCTGCCACCGGGGCGCAGCTGCGTCGCGTCGGCGCCCGCCTAGCGGAGTTTCACGCCAGCTGCCCGGCACGAGCCGGCGAGGCCCCGGTGGCCCACGCCACCGAGCGTGAGCTCGATCGCAACGCGCTCGAGCTGCTGGATCTGGTCGAGGATGACCGGGTTCGAGACCGGATCCGCACGATCTGGCGCTCCCTGATCATGCTCGTTCGCGCACGCGCGCCGGAGCTCACCGAACGAGCCGGTCGAGGCTTGGTCAGGGAGGTCCACGGAGACGTGCGCGCCGAGCACATCCTGCTGGGCGACCCGGTGGAGATCGTCGACTGCGTCGAGTTCGATCCTGCGCTGCGCACACTCGATCTGGCCGATGAGCTCAGCTTTCTCGTGATGGAGCTGACTGAGGCAGGCGCGGAGGAGCTGGTGGCGTCGCTGCTCGGGGGCTACCGCGAAGCCGGCGGCGACTGCGGCGACGAGGCGCTCGTGGCGATGTTCGCGATCCACCGCGCGCTCGTGCGCGCGAAGGTGAGCTTCGTGGCGGCGGCTGAGGTCGAGGGTGAGCGGCGCGGGCAGCTGGTGACGCACGCTCGGCGGCTGTTGGAGGTGGCAGAGCGACTGACGTGGCGCGCCCGGCAGCCAATCACGCTCGTGATCTGCGGGCTTCCGGCCAGCGGCAAATCGCACCTCGCGAAGCGACTCGGCGACCGCTCCGGGCTGCCGGTGCTGAGCTCTGATCAGATCCGCAAGCAACTGGCAGGGGTCGCGCCGATCGAGCGCGCCGGCCGCGCTCATTACACCCCTTCTTACAACCGGCGCACCTATGCGGAGCTCGGCCGGCGGGCGCGGCAAGCGCTCGAGCAGGCCGGTGGGGCGTTGGTCGACGCCACCTTCCGACACGTCGAGGATCGGCGCGCGTTCACCGCCGAGTTCGGGTCTCACTGGTACGCGGTGGAGTGCCGCGCGCCACGCCAGGTGCTGCGCCGACGCTCGCTGGTCCGCGATCAGGACCCGTCCCGCGTCTCCGACGCCAGCGCAGCGGTGGTCGAGGCTTCGCTGGGGGACTGGTCCCCGCTCGACGAGCTGACGGCGGACGATCACCTGGTTCTGCGCAGCGACCGACCGGTCAGCGCGATGCTCGCCGACCTAACTGCCCTGCTGGATCGCCGGCTGCTCAACGGCGCGTGAGCGGTCACCGCGGCCGCGCGGCGCCGCCGGGCGCGGCACCATCAGCAGCGAGCACTGCGAGTCAGCCACCAGCGCCTCGCCAACGCTGCCCGCCAGCACGCGCGCCAGCGTACCCCACCGTCTCGAGCCGATCACCAGCAGGTCGAGCTGCTGGGTGAACGCTCGCAAGCACTCTGCGGGGTCTCCGCGAACCGCCTCGATCGTGGCGGTCACGTGGTACTCCTCGACGGCCTTCCGAGCCTCCTGGGCCGCCTGCTCGCGGTGTGACTCCCACATCGACTTCAGGTCTGCCTCGGTGAGCGTCATCCACTGCCTGGCGCTCAGCATCGGCAGCCGATCGTCGACGACGGTCAGCAGCTTCAACTCGGCGCCCGATCGTCGCGCCAGGCCGGCCGCGACCTCGAGCGCCAGCTCGGACTCGGGGGCGGCGTCGTAGCCGACGCCGATCGTGTGCAGCTGCGGATCGCTCTCGGCCAGGCCACGCCTGGCGATCGCCAGTCCGAAATGGCCGCTGCCGAGCAGCTGCCGGGAGCGAGGGCTGATGCTTGCATGTCCTTCGGCGGCATTGACGCCGGGGCCGACGACGATCACGTCGGCCTTCCAGCGCTCGGCATGATGGCTCAGCGCCCGGGGTATCGAGAAGTCGCTGGTCGTGTGCACGCTCGCCGCGATGTCCCACCGGCGGCGCTCGTACTCCAGCGCCTTCTCCGCCACCCGCCGCTCCGTCTGTCGATCGGTCATCCCCTTGATCGGGAACAGCGCCGTCGGATACACGCCCAGCAGCGACACGTCAGCCCCCGACGCGGACGCGATCATCGCGCCCAGCGCGACGGCGTCGTGCGCCTCGGCACTGCCGTCGGCACCGACGACCAGCCTCTGGAACAGAGGTTCGTCCGCGGTCTGACTCATAGCGGCAAGCTACCTCGACGGTGCCATCGGAGAATCGGGTCTGACCCGCGACGATCGCCGGGGTGCACCACGGCGCAACTGCGCCGAACTACCGATGGCAGGCGGGGCATTCAGTGAGCTACGACGGCGGGCGCATCGGCGCCCGCGTCCACCGGAACGAGGTGGTTCGCACGACGTAGCCGAGCGCGTCGGCGAACCTCTCGATCGTCGAGCGCTTCGCGTCGTCGGCCGCGCTCTCGAGGCGTGCAACGAATGATTGCGAGGTCTGCATCGCTGCGGCCACCGCGGTCTGAGTCTTGCGCTGCTGCTCGCGACATTCTGCGAGTACCCGCAGCAGCTCCCGCCGACGCCGGGCGGCGTCCAGCAGGCGCGCGAACTCGGGGCTGCGGGCGCCGGCACTCGTCCGATCGTCGCGCCACCGGCGGCGAGGGTCACTTGCCGTGCGTGAGCCGCATTCGTCATCGACGTAACGTGACGCTACCGCCAGTCCCACGCACTATCCGCAGGGTTCACACCTTTGTTGCTCCTTCGTCTAATTCATGCTGGCAAATGACACATTCCTGTCACAGATTGGAATGCTCGGGCACGGGCCAGGACGCTGCAGCTGCGGGGCGAGCCAGGGACGGCTCTACGGCTCGGCTTGCCACCCCAAGGTGCGACGGCGCGGCGCTGACAGCTGGCTGACCACGAGGTCGTACGAGTCTTCGATCAGGTCACTCAGCAGCTGGTCGGCCAGCGAGCCGTCAAGCGTCACCGTGTTCCAGTGGCGCTTGTTCAGGTGGTATCCCGGCCGCACCGCCGGGTGAGCCGCACGCAGTTGCTCGGCGAGCAGCGGCTCGCACTTCAGGCTGACCTCGAGCGGCACGTTGGCGAGCCTGGAAATCGCGAAGACCTTGCCGGCGACCTTGAACACCGAGGTCTCGGGTCCGAACGGAAACGTCTCGCTTGAGCCGGGAAGGTGCAGGCACTGCTGTCGGAGCTCGGCTGCATCCATCGGCGTGGATGGTGACATCCCTACGCGAGCTCAGCGGGCAGATGCGCTCGTTGCAACGGTAGGCTCGGCTGGTGGCGAATCGAGACTGGCGCGAGATCATGCAGCGATGCGAGCGCTGGCTCGGGCAGCGCCGTCGGGAGCTCGCCATCTCAGGCACCAACGTTCCCGGGAGACCCACTGGCAACCCCGTCCGAGCGACAAAGGAGGCCGAATGGCCAACTGCACCCACCTCGACGCGATCTCAGTCGTCGAGCTGCCCGAAAGCGTCGACGGCTGCGAGGACTGCCTGCGCGAAGGCGGCGCATGGCTGCACCTGCGCATCTGTCTCGCATGCGGCCACGTCGGTTGCTGCGACGATTCGCCCGCCCGCCACGCCACTGCCCACTATCACGAGACCTCTCACCCGCTGATCCGTTCGCTCGAGCCGGGCGAGAGTTGGAGCTGGTGCTACGTCGATGAGCTGGCGATGCTGATCCCCCAGATCCAAGGCAACACCCGGATCCCGCCGTCGCCGCTGCTGGCCGAGTGAACCATGGCGGGTTCGTCGGAGTCCTGACTGGCTTGGCAAGCACGATCGCCGCGGCGCGCTGCGGCTGGATCCATGTTGATTCCCCGAACGCGTCTGCAACGCAAGCCGGCGCGGGCTGGCGCCTCGGCGCGCTTATGCTGCCAGGAGCGAGCATGTCCGAGCGAGCGATGTCCATCTCTGTGCGTGACGTTGAGCGCGAGGACGCTACCGAGCTTACGGCCGTTCATGTCGGCGCGTGGCTGGCGGCCTACCGGGGGCTGATGTCGGACGCGTTCCTGGACGGGATCAGCATCGAGCAGTGGCAGGCGCGCTGGACGGAGAGGCTCAGCCGCGACGAGCTTCCACCTGTCCGGGTCGCGGTGCGTGGCGGCGCAGTCGTGGGCTTCTGCACCGTGGCTACCCCCAGCCGCGATCGTGACGCAGGCGACGACTGCGCCGAGATTGTGGCGCTGAACGTCAGCCCTGAGGCCTGGCGTTCAGGTGTCGGAACCACCCTGATGAATGACGCGCTTGACAGCTTCCGGCGCGACGGCTGGCGAACGGCGTCGCTCTGGGTCGTCGATGGCAACGAGCGCGCGCAGGAGTTCTACAAGCGGCTGGGGTTTGAGCTCGACGGAGCCAGCACTGCCCACGCGATCAGCGGTGCGCGAGAAGTGCGTATGCGCTTATCTCTCGCCGCCGCCGCGAGCTGTCGTCGCGGTAGGGCGCCGTAGCGATCCCGACGAGCCTCTTCTACGAACGATCCCAGCGCCGGCCGGGCCCTGGCTCAGCGTGGCATCCCGCAAGCGTCCCGACGTGATCGAGGCGGCAGTCGCGCCTCAGCGGAGCCTACGCCAGTGCGGGCTCTGCCAGCGCTGGCGTGTAGGCAGGCGGCTCGCCCATTGGCCTGACGTCGACGGCCACCACCTTGTACTCGGGGCAGGCCGTGTTGACGTCGGCCGAGCTGCCGACGAGCATGTTGGTGCGCACCTCGGGGAAGTGGAAGGCGCAGAACACGTGGCCGGGCTCGATTCGGTCGGTGACGCGAGCCTCGAGCTCGATCCGTCCCCCGGTGCGGCTTCGCACCGACACCTGTTGCCCGTCCGAGACCCACAGCCTGGCGGCGTCGTCGGGGTGGATCTCCAGCCATTCGTGAGCGACCAGCTCGAGGTTCCCGGTACGGCGTGTCATCGTGCCGGCGTTGTAGTGCTGCAGACGGCGACCGGTGACCAGGACCAGCGGGAACTCGTCGTCGGCCGCGTCGCCCGGCTCCTTGTATGGGAAGGCGGCGAACTTGCCGAGGCCGTCGGACAGCTCGAAGCGCTCCGAGTACACGACCGGCGAGTCCGTGCCGTCGGCCGCCACCGGCCACTGCAGCCCGCGACGACCGAGCCGCTCGTAGCTCACCCCGGCGAAGTGCGGCGTCAGTGCGGCGATCTCATCCATCACCTCCGAGGGGCTCGAGTACGGCATCTCGTTGCCAAGGGCGCTGGAGACCAGCTTCAGGATCTCGAAGTCGGTCCTGGCCTCACCCGGCGGGTCGAGCACCGGCTCGACAAGTTGGATCCGCCGCTCGGCGGAGGTGAACGTGCCCTGCTTCTCCAGGAACGCCGATGCCGGCAGGATCACGTCGGCGTAGCGCGTGGTCTCGGTCTGGAAGATGTCCTGGCAGACGAGGAACTCAAGCGAGGAGAGCGCGTCGATCACGTGCTGGGTGTCCGGGTCGCTCTGGGCTACGTCCTCGCCGAAGATGTACATCATCTTGACCCGGCCTGCGACCGCCGCGTCGAACATCTGCAGCACGCCAAGGCCCTTGTCGCGCGGCAGCGAGGTGCCCCAACGCTGCTCGAACGACCGTGCCACCGGCTCGTCGTCGACCGCACGGTAGGCCGTGTAGCAGTCCGGCAGCGCCCCCATGTCGGAGGAGCCCTGGACGTTGTTCTGGCCACGCAGAGCCATCACCATGCAGCCCGAGCGCCCGACCTTGCCGGTCATCAGCGCCAGGTTGCACAGCAGGCGCACCGCCTCTGAGCCATACCGGTGCTCGGTCATGCCGAGCCCCCAGATCAGGCTCGCATTCCCGGCCTCGCCGTAGATGTGGGCGGCACGCTCGATGTCGGCCGCCGGCACGCCGCAGATCTCCGACACCTGCTCAGGCGGGTAGTCAGCGATCAGCTCTTCAACCTCCTCGTAGCCCTCGGTGCGGGCCGCAACGAAGTCGTGGTCGACGAATCCGTCGCGAGCGAGCACATGCGTCAGGCCGAGCAGCACAGCAGCGTTGGTGCCAGGTCGGGGGGAGAGATGCAGCACGCCGTAGTCGGCGAGCTCGATCCGCCGCGGGTCGATCGTCACCAGCTGCAGGCCGCGCAGCGCGGCTTGCTTGATCCGTGCGCCGAACACCGGATGGCCTTCGGTCGGGTTGGCGCCGATGATGATCGCGGCGTCTGCCAGCTCGATGTCGCTGAACGACCCGGCACCACCCGACAGCCCGAACGACTTGCGCAGCGCCCATGAGGTCGGCGAGTGGCACACGCGCGAGCAATTGTCGATGTTGTTGGTGCCGATCGCCGCGCGCATCATGCGCTGCATCATGTAGCAGTCCTCGTTGGTCGCGCGCGAGGAGGCCAGCCCCGCGATCGCGTCTGGACCGTGCTGGCCTTTGATGCGGTTGACTTCGAAGACGATCCGCGCGATCGCCTCGTCCCAGCTCGCCGGCCGGAAGTCGTCACCCTCGCGGATCAGCGGCCTGGTCAGCCGGTCGCGGTGGCGCGAGAAGGCGTGCGCAAAGCGGCCCTTGAGGCACGTGTGGCCGAGATTGCTTGGCCCATCGGCGGCAGGCGAGATTGAGACCACGCGACCTCCCGACGTGTGGGCCTCCAGGCGGCAACCCACACCACAGTAGCCGCAGGTTGTCGTCACCGTGGAATCGAAGCGTGTATCCGCGTCCATACTCGGCCTCCTGATCACTGACGTCGCCGCGTTCACGTAGAGCTTACGACCGAATCGGGCAGATTCAGCAGCGTTATCTCGGTGATCGCGTCGGTTGGGCAGGTGTCGGCGCAAGCGC
>JASHQV010000310.1 GCA_030038955.1 Solirubrobacteraceae bacterium | reverse complement strand
GGGCCGGGCTTCGACCCGGGCACACCGCCCGACGACGACGGCGGCGGGCCGGGCCACGGAGATGACCGCCCGCGCACGCCGACGCTGCCGATCGGCGGACTGCCGCTGCCCGATGCCGAGCAGTCCTCGGTCCGCTTGCGCGGGCCCCGCCCGGGGCGGCGTCCGCTCGAACGACGCCCCGCTCGCGAGCCCACGCGCACGCCCTCCCGACTGTAGGGGCTGGGCGCGGGCGTTTTTCCAGGCGGGCGCGCCGCCTCATTAGGCTGCTCTGGATGGGGGTTGGGTTGGAGATCCGGTTCTTGGGTTTTCTGGGGGGTCGTGTGGCGTATGCCGTGAGCGGCCAGGGGCCGCCGCTGGTTGCGCCGGCTTGGTGGGTCAGCCATCTCGAGCTCGATTGGCAGGACGGTCCCTTCCGATCGTTCTGGGAGACGGTCAGCGAGGGCCATGCGCTAGTGCGCTACGACGGCCCAGGTGTCGGCATGTCCGATCGCGAGGTTGCGCCGGAGGCGTTGACGCTCGACAGCGAGGTCGCATTGCTGTCCGCGTTGCTGGACGAGTTGGCGCTGGAGCGGGTGACGCTGATCGGGGGCTCGTCGGGTGGCTGTGCGGCGGTCGTGTTCGCGGCTCGGTTCCCTGAGCGGGTGGATCGTCTACTGCTCTACGGCGCCTATGCCGATGGGCAGTCGATCGCGTCTGCCGCGTTGCGGGAGGCGATCGTCGCAACGGTGCGCTCGCACTGGGGGCTGGGGTCGCGCGTGCTGGCGGACATCTTCTTGGGTGAGGTGGACAGCGCCGCGCTGGAGCGGTTCGCGCGCTATCAGCGGGCGGCGGCGAGCGCCAAGACCGCAGCGACGCTCTTGGAGCTGATCTATGACAACGACGTCCGGGCGGAGCTGGAGCACGTGCGCGCGCCGACGGTGGTGGTGCACCGCCGTGGCGATCGCGCGATTCCCTACGCGCAGGGGCGAACGCTGGCGGCGGCGATCCCCGGCGCCGCGCTGGTCCCGCTGGAGGGGAGCGCCCACCTCGCGTGGGCGGGGGATGCGGGGTCGGTGGCCAGGGCGGTGCGGTCGTTCCTGTCGCCGCATGTCGAGACAGTGCGGGTGGGAGGCGAGCCGGCCGATGTGCTCTTGTCGGCGCGCGAGCGCGAGGTGCTGGCGCTCGTGGCGAACGGGCTGAGCGACCGCGAGGTCGCCGAGCAGCTGGTGCTCAGCGAGCACACGGTGCACCGGCACGTGGCGAACATCCGCCACAAGCTCGGGCGGAGCTCGCGCACCGCTGCGGTCGCGGAGGCGACGCGCCTGGGCTTGCTGTGAGGGCGCTCACCGGAACGAGCCATCGTGTGACGATGGCCTGGATGAGCGATGCGCGACGACCGGCGCCGACATATCGTCGCCGTCGTGGAGCGTGTCGGCGTACAGACGAGGGCAACGGGCGATTCGGACCTGTGGGCGCGAGTCTTCGCGCTTTTGTATGACCCGTTTCTGTGGGCGGGCGAGCGGCTCAACACGGGCGCCCTGCGAGCGGCGTTGCTGTCCGATGCGAGTGGATGCACGGTCGAGCTCGGCAGCGGCACCGGGCTGAACCTGCGCCACTACCCGGAGGGCCTTGACGAGCTGATCCTGACTGAACCCGAGCCCGCGATGCGCGCGCGGTTGGCGCGCAGACTTGATCGCAGCCGGTACCGAGCCCGCGTGCTGGAGGCGTCGGCGGAGCAGCTGCCGTTCGCCGACGAAACGGTCGACACGGTCGTCTCGACATTGGTGTTGTGCACCGTCGACGCGCCCGACCTGGCGTTGTGCGAGATCAGACGAGTGCTACGCCCCGGCGGTCGGCTGCTGTTCATAGAGCACGTCCGGTCTGAATCGCCACGACTTGCCAGGTGGCAGGACCGCCTCGCCGGCCCATGGCGTCGATTCGCGGAGGGCTGCCGCTGCAACCGCGCAACCGTCGAGCTGATCCGTGCGTGCGGGCTCGAGTTGGTAGCCGTGCGCCAGGGGTCGTGGCGGGCGATGCCACCAATCGTGCGACCGTTGATCACGGGCGTGGCGATCAACCGTGATCGTCGCGAGATGAGGTCGGTCGATGGCTAACGTCCGCGTCGGCCTGTTCCCTCCTGTCGCTCAGCTCGATCTCGATGCGCAGACGCTGCGGGCGATGCTCGCTCACGTTGCCCGAGAGGGCGTCGACCATCTATGCGTGGGCGATCACGTGAGCTTCTTCGTCGGAGCGGGCTCGGACGGGCTGATCACGGCGACCTCGCTGCTGGCCGCTCAGACCGAGCTGCCCGTTTACGTCGGGCTCTACCTGCTGCCATTGCGCCACCCGGTACCTGTCGCCCGGCAGCTCGCGACGATCGCGCAGCTGGCCCCCGGGCGGCTCACGCTCGGGGTTGGGATCGGCGGCGAGGATCGCCACGAGATCGAGGTGTGCGGCGTTGACCCGAGGACGCGGGGACGCCGGACGGACGAATGCCTATACGTCCTGCGCGGCCTGGCCGACGGCACCCCGGTCACGTTCGACGGCGAGTTCTTCGCGCTGAACGACGCGCTGATCGTGCCCGCGCCGACGCCGCCGATACCGCTGATCGTCGGCGGACGATCGGATGCGGCGGTCAGCCGTGCCGCCCGGCTCGGCGATGGCTGGCTCGGAATCTGGGTCTCACCACGCCGCTTCGCAAACGTGTGCGATCAGATCTCACAAGAGGCCGCGAACGCCGGAAGAGATCCAGGCGGATTCGAGCATGCGCTGAACGTCTGGTGCGGATTTGGTCGTACGCGCGAGGCCGCACGCGAGCGACTGGCCGCACGGATGCAGGCGTTCTACCAGATGCCATTCGAGCCCTTCGAGCGTTACTCCCCGTACGGAACGCCCGAGCACGTCGCCGAGTTCCTGGCCCCCTACATCGAGGCCGGCTGCTCGGCGTTCAACGTGATCCCGTGCGCCGGCGACGACGACAGCGCGATCACCGCGGTCGGCGAGCTGCGAACGCTGCTGGCCGCTGGCCGCGGGAGCTGAGGAGGCGCCGGCACCGCCCCCGACAGCTCGCGTAACACCTCCCCTGCTCAAGCGACGCCAACTCGGTCGCCGATCTCCCGCCCCTCGACGTCCTCGCCGAGCCGAGCGATCTCGTGCCCCGGCACCACCGGGTAGCTGACCCCGGGCCGCCGCCCTCGATCGCGAACGCATCGCTGTGGCAGATGCCGCATGCGTGCACCCGCACGAGCGCCTCACCCCGCCCTGGCTCGGGCACATCAGGTTCCACGGGCTCGAGTCCACCGCCCGCCTTCGTCACCTGCACCGTGCGCATCTTCGCCATCGTCGTCCTCCGAGCAGATCGGGTGTTCGACCTCTAACGTAGACGCTCGATGCACGCCGCGATCGCCGCGAACGGACGGGCCGCGAGGCAAGATCGTGCGTCCAGCTGACGTCAAGCCGGACACTTGGTTGGTGGTGGCGGGCCGCCCGGCGACGGTTCCGGGCGCGCCGCTCAACATCCCGATCGGTCCAGCCTCCAACTTCGTGCTCGGCGGCGATCGGACCTACAGCCGCAACGAGGCGACCGAAGGCTGGGAGGCGTTCGAGGCGATGCTGGGCGGACTCGAGGGTGGTGCGGCGGTCGCGTTCTCCTCGGGGATGGCGGCATGCGCGGCCGTGCTCGGTCAGCTGGCGACCGGCGCCCACCTGGTGCTGGCGGACGACTGCTACCAGGGCGTCGCCGCGATCGCGCAGGACGGCGTCAGCGCTCACCAGTGGCGCGTCGAGCGGCTGCCGGTCACCGATCCGCTGTGGCTTCAGCGGGCCGGCGAGGCGGACCTGCTGTGGCTCGAGTCGCCGTCGAACCCGCTGCTCGAGGTCGCCGATCTGGCGGCGATCTGCACCGCTCCGCGCCGATCCGGAACCCGCGTCGTGGTCGACAACACGTTCGCGACGCCGCTGCTGCAGCGCCCGCTCGAGCTCGGCGCCGACATCGTCGTGCACTCCGCGACGAAGCTGATCGGCGGACATTCGGACCTGCTGCTGGGGGCGGCGGTGACGGCGGACACGGACCAGCTGGCGCTGCTGCGCGGAGCGCGCGGCCTGGGCGGCGCGACCCCGGGGGCGCTCGAGTGCTTCCTCGCTCTGCGCGGCGCCCGCACGCTGTCGCTGCGGCTGCAGCGGGCGCAAGGCTCCGCCCGGCAGCTGGCGGCGCGGCTGGGCGAGCACGCGAGCGTCGCACGCCTGCGGTACCCCGGCTTCGGCACGATCGTCAGCTTCGAGCTGCGTGACGCGGCGAGTGCGGATCGGGCCTGTCGAGCGACCCACATCATCCGTCACGCCACCAGCCTCGGCGGCGTCGAGAGCACGATGGAGCGACGCAGCGCGAACCCCGGCCAGGAGCACATACCCGCCGGCCTGATCCGGCTGAGCGTCGGCTGCGAGGACCTCGAGGATCTCTGGGGCGACCTCCAAGCGGCGCTGCGCGCCGGCTGACCGAGCCCGCAGCGGACAGGTGTCCGCTGAGCGGCGCCACGCGCGCTGACGACCCGGTGCATGATCTCAGTCATATATTAGCAGATTATCTATTGGTGACTGACTCATCAGGGGTAGGGTTTGTGCGGTGTCGGTCGTCGATCCCCGCAGGAGCCTCGTCGACGAAGTCGGAGCCGCGGAGTCCGACGCTGCCGCGGGCGCGCGCCGCAACGCGCGCCTGTACTTCGCCGGCACGGGCGCCTCGCTGGTCGGCGACAGCGCGCTGTCGCTGGTCGCCGGCGTCTGGGTCAAGACGCTGACCGGTAGCAGCTCGCAGGCGGGGCTGGTGTCGGCGTGTGCCTACGCCGCGACGCTCGCCGCGCCGCTCGCGGGCGTCGTCGCCGATCGGTTGCCGCGCAAGCGCATGCTCGTGTGCCTGAACCTGGCCGGGGCCCTCACGGTCCTGCCGCTGCTCGCCGTCCGCGCCCGCGCGGAGACGTGGATCGTGTTCGCGGTGATGGCCGCCTACGGCCTCGAGGCGACGCTCATCGTGCCGGCCGAGGACGCGCTGTTCGCGCACATGTTCGCGCTCGAGCTGCGCCGGCGGATCAACGGCTGGCGGCTGACGATCCAGGAGCTCGGCCGGCTGACGGCGCCGCTGCTCGGCGCGGGCCTGTTCGTCGCGCTCGGCGGCGGCGCGGTGGCCGCGCTCGACGCCGCCACGTTCGTGCTCGCAGCGGTGATGATCACGCGTCTGCGCGTCGGCGACGAGCAGCCGGCTCGCACGGAAGCGCATCTGCGACGCGAGCTGGTCGCGGGGATCGGACACATCTGGCGGACACGTTCGATCCGGCCGGTCGCGATCGCCGCGACCGGGGTGATGGCCCTGTCCGGGGTCGGCGTCGCGGCGCAGTACAGCCTCGTCCATGGCCTCGGGCAGCGGCCCGCGTTCCTCGGCGTGCTGTCGGCGACGCTCGGCGCCGGCTCGATCGTCGCCGCACTCACCGCCAACCGCGTGATCGTTCGTTTCGGCGAGCGTTGGCTGGCGGTCGCGGGCCTGCTCAACTTCGCCGCCGGCGACCTGCTCCGCGCGAGCGGCTGGCTGCCGGCGGCGGTGGTCGGCTCGCTCGTGCTCGGGTTCGCGCTGCCGTACGTGTTCCTGGCGACGCTCAACGTCGCCCAGCGCGCCACCCCGAACGAGCTCCAGGGTCGGGTCTCGGCCGCGCTGACGCTCGCCCTGTTCGGACCGCAGGCCCCGATACAAGCCGCCGGGTCCGCGTTGATCGCGCAGCTCAGCTACGCCCAGATCTTCGTCGGCTCCGCGGTGATCAGCGCCGCAATCGGGGTGTGGCTGGCGCGCGCGGGGGACGGCGCTTAGGGTTTACCGGACCGGACCACGATGACCGAGGACCTGCAGCCCACCCCGCTGGAACAGCTCGACGCCCGCGAGCACGCACGTCTGGAGCAGGTGGAGGCGGTCGTCGCGAGCGCGTTCGAGGCCGAGCGGCCGGCGACGAGCTGGGAGCTGCGAGCGCGGGTCCGGGCGCAACTCGGGGACGTCGAGAGCGCGCTGATCCGGGCGGCCGTGCTGCGGCTGCTGAACGCCAACCGTCTGCACGACGCCAGCACGGCCGGCGGCACCACTAGGCCGCCGGCCGCGGATCGGGCGAGATGATCACGAGCGCGAAGGTCGATGCCAGCGCGGTTCGGACCTAGCCAGCGGCTGTACTCGGAGCGGCGGCCGCACGACCGCACCGAGGCCGAGCGCGATCACGACCGAATCCTCTACACCTCGGCGTTCCAGCGGCTGGCGGGGATCACGCAGATCGCCGCCCCGGAGTCCGGGCTCACGGTCCACAACCGGCTGACGCACACGCTCAAGGTCGCGCAGGTGGCGCGGCGGCTGGCAAAGCGGCTCGGGCTGAGCGCCGATCGACAGGAGGTGGCGGCGGCGGCCGCGCTCGCCCACGACCTCGGTCATCCGCCGTTCGGGCACCTCGGCGAGGACGCGCTCAACCAGCGGGCGCAGGCGTGGGGCGGGTTCGAGGGCAACGCCCAGTCGTTCCGGATCGTCACCTTCCTGGCGCTGCGCAGCGGCGACTACCGCGGACTCAACCTGACCCGGAGGACGCTGGCCGCGATCCTCAAGTACCCCTGGGCGCAGGACCCCGCGGACGAGAGCAAGCGGCACAAGTGGGGTACGTATGAGAGCGAGCGGCGGTTCTTCGAGTTCGCGCGCGCGGGCTGCGAGCAGGACCAGCGCTCGCTCGAGGCGGCGGTGGTGGACTGGTCGGACGAGGTCACCTACGCGGTCCACGACCTCGAGGACTTCTTTCGACTCGGCCTGATCCCACTGGAGCAGCTGGCCGCAGCCGAGGACACCGAACGGCGGCGGTTGATCGGCGAGCTCTGCGAGCGGCCCGGCGAGCTGCAGGCGAAGTTCCGGCTCGCCGGCCTCACCGAGCAGAACCTGGTCGACGCCTTCGAGCGCCTGTTCGTCGCCGCCTCCGCTCCGTTCGGCCTGATCGAGCCGTACCGGGGAGGGCGGCGTGACCGCACCAACCTCCGGGAGCAGTCCTCTTACCTGATCGGGCGCTTCATCAACGCCGCCAGCCGGCACGGGGAGCGCCTGGAGATCGCCGCCGAGCAGCGGGCCGAGGTGGCGGTGCTGAAGGAGGTTGCCTGGTTCTACGTGATCACCGACCCGTCGCTGGCGACGATCCACCACGGTCAGGCGAAGCTGATCCGGGAGCTGCACGACATCTACATCGCGGCGGCGACGGACCCCGGCAGCGAGGGCAAGCTGTTCCCGCTGCCGCAGCGCGACCTGCTCGAGCTGATCGACTCCGAGAGCGGCGCGAACCGCGTGGCCACGGACTTCGTCGCCGGCCTCACCGAGGAGATGGCCTACGAGCTGTACCGCCGCCTGACCGGGATCTCGCGCGGCTCGATCATCGACGCGGCGGCGCGGGCGAGCCGGTGAGGCCGCCATACCTGGTCTAGCGGGCGAGCCGGTGAGGCGGCCATACCTGTTCTAGCGCGCAAACCGTGCCGCAGCCCCGAGCTTTGCGCGCAGGAACACGTTTTTCGTGCTCTAGCGCGCAAACTGGCGCGTCAGCGTCCGGTTTGCGCGCCAGAGCAGGTCGATGCCACGCGCGTTGCCCCGATCACGACCCGGCTTGAGCGCCCGGCTTGAGCAGCGCTCGCGGTCGCGTCTGACGATTTTGCAATGAAGGAGGGCAGTCCAGGCGGCTCGAACGAGCAAAGCGGACGCTGACCCGGCGCTTTGCTCGTTCGATGCCGGTTTTCGTGCTCGCACGAGCAAACTGGCGCCGTGGCGCGCAGCTTGCTCATTCGAGCCGCCTGAAAACCGTCTGTGCCGACCATCATCGCGGAAGTTCGGGCCAAGGATCCGGCCGGGGGCGTCAGGCGGTCGCTACTCCGCGTCGAGCAGGCGGTCGCTACTCCGCGTCGAGCATGCGGTCGCAGCACACGTCAGGCGGGGACCCGCCGCGAGCTGAGGCGCGGCGCGCCCACGCGCCGCGGCCGCGCGTAGCGTGCGATCGCAGGCACGGCGAAGCCCGGGATCCCGCCGATCCACATGACCATCGCGGCGTGGCGCTGGTCGCTCAGGGCCGCTTGGCCAAGCAACGCGACGTAGTGCCCGTAGACCGGATGCGCGGCGCTGCTCAGCCAGGCCGCGACGAGCGCCATCGGCACCATGCAGGCGAGCATGCACAGGGCCTGGCCCTTCCGGCTCGGGCGATGCGGGAGCGGATCGACACCGAGCAGCGGCGCCCACACGAGCAGTGAGGTGAGCAGGAACAGGCCGTGCTCGGTCTCGTGGGCGAAGTCGCTTCTCAGCGTGAGCCCGTAGACCGCGGGAACGTGGGCGATCAGCAGCACCGCGGAGAACACCGAGACCGATCCGACCGGGCTGGTCAGCACCGACACGGGCCGCGAGCGCAGCCAGCGTCCGAGCCGGTGCCGCCCGGCTCGCGGCAGCGCGTAGAAGGCGAGCCGCACGGGCGCCCCGGCGGCGAGCAGCGGCGCGACCACCAGCCACATCACCATGTGCTCGACCATGTGGTCGGTCAGCCGCAGATCGGCCTCGATGCCGATCTCCGAGTACAGGTCGATGACCAGCACCAGCAGGCCCCCGAGGAAGCACGCCGATCGCTGCCGCGGCCAGCGGCGGCCGCGGCGATCGAGGCGCTCGCCGCGCCTGACCGCGCCGAGGTAGACGAGCCCGGTCAGCGCAAGCAGGACGAGGAAGCTCGCGCCGACCGGACCGTCAAGCGTCCACTCGAGCAAGACTCTCCGCCCAGCTCCGGGGGATCCTCACTGGAAGATCTCGGTCGTGCAGTCTCCGCCGGGCAGGTGGATCTCATGCGGACGCGCGCCATCGGCCTGCTCGTCGAAGTCGACGAAGAAGTCCGGGTCGAGCGCGTAGCTCCCGTCCGGCTGGCGATCGAGCTTCGTCAGCCAGCCCCGGATCCCGGGGTAGAACTGGTTGTCCCAGCTCGAGTACAGCGAGTTCGTCACGTACACGCGCTGCCCGTCGAACGAGCTCTGCAGCATTTGCGGACCACCGTTCAGCGGACCCGGCGCCTTCGGGTGTCCGCCGTCGCGACCGAGCAGACCGCCGAGCCAGACCTGTGAGCGCAGCGCCGGTCGCTGTGGGTCGGAGACGTCGTAGTGACGCACGTCGCCGTGCAGCCAGTCCGAGAAGAACAGATCGCGGTCGTCGAGCGTGAGCACGAGGTCGGTGATCAGGCCGGGAACACCGCCCTCCAGTGGCCAGCCCTCGAGCTCCTCGTTGGCCACGTCGATCACCTTCTCAACCGCCCAGTGGCCGTCGTCACGGTGGAAGCGGATGACGTTGCTCGACAGCGTGCCGGCGACGAACCCCTGAGCCGAGTCGGGGTCGTGCTGCCAGCGGATCTCGAGCGGGATCAACCCCTCGTCGCCGAGGTCGATCGTCTGCACCTTCTCGCGCCGCTCGAGGTCCCAGAAGTGCAGTCGCCGACCGTACTTGCCCGCGGCCACATCCGCCGGGTCGAACCCGTCCTTGAACGTGTTGGGCGCGCCCCATTCGCTGGAGACCAGCGTGTTCTGGCGGGGCTGGTACCAGAAGTCGTAGTTGAACTGCACGTCCGACGACTTGCGCTCCCACCGCTCGGCGACCGAGAAGTCGCGCGCGTCGAGCACCGCGAAGCCTCCCGGCAGGTTGCCGTCGGCGTCGCCCAGCATCGAGATCGTGACGATGTCTCCGGGCATGCAGTGGACGGTGTGTGGCGCGCTCAACCCGAGCTTCTGCCCGATCTCCTCGCCTTCGATCACGTTCTTGATCCGCGGCGTCCGTGGTTCGGAGACGTCGAGGAGGTGGATCCGCGAGGAGCGGAAGCCGGGCACGATCAGCGTGTCCCGCTGGAGCTGCGAGTGGCAGGCCGAGGAGCATGCGTTCCAGCCGAAGTGGTGCAGCTCGTCGCCAACGTTCGGCATCTCCGTGCGGTGGACGATCTGGCCGTAGCTGGCCGACTCCGGATCGACGTCGACCACGGCGATGAAGTCGGGACGATCGATCCCGGTGCCCTCGTACAGGGCGGCGACGTAGACGAACTTCTCCGGAGGCTGCTTGCGGGCAGCCTCCGGAGAGGCATAGCCGGGTCCGGAATGCTCGTGATCGCTGTGATCGGGGGTTCCCATACGCCGCTCCTTTAGTCGCTTGTCGTTGACCTGCTGCGGTAAAGTTCAGAAAGTCTACTTACTTAGCAAAGTTTGCCCAGATTTCGTTCACACGGCCGCAACTCCGCAACGGCGCTCGCGTTATGAAATTCAAAGCACGGGTCACTATGACCAGTTATCGGGCGGCTGGCCAGCCGGACCACCGGCGGCCGGTTGCTCGTGAGTCGTCAGCAGTCATCAGCTATCGGGCTGGTCCACCGAAGACATGATTGCGCTTGGACCAAAAGTCGGGGAGTTTTGCGGGTGCAGGCTCAGATGAGCACTGTGTCGTCGTCCGCGTGGGTGGACACGCATGGCGCGGGCATCGACGATGTGCTCGCCGATGTGGCCGCCGGGCGGCAGCGGATCCTGCTGATCGAAGCGGCGGCGGGCCTCGGCAAGACGACGCTGCTGAGGCAGCTCGCCCACAGCGCCCAGCAACGCGGCTTCGCGATCGCCTCCGCACGCCTGCGGCCGGATTCCCGCCGCACGCCGGGAGCCGCGATCGCCGAGGCGCTCGGCAACGACCGCACCACCCCGTCTGCCGCCGAGGTCGCCCGGTGGCTGTCCCACTCAGGGCCGGCAGCACTCGTGCTCGACGATGCGCACTTCCTCGATGACGGCTCCGCTCGCGTGCTGGCCGAGCTCGCGCACCTGGCCCACGCCGGGGCGGCGCTGATCGCGGTGGCGTTCCGGCCCTACCGGCTCCCGGGCGCGCTCAGCGGCAGCCTGCTGGAGCTCGGAGAGCTCCAGCAGACGCGGCGGCTGACGCTGGCACCGCTGACTGACGTCGAGGGGGAAGCCGTGGTCAGGGCGATGCGACCAGATGCGGAGCCGCGATTCTGCGCTGAATGCGTGTGGCTCGCGGCCGGCAACCCGTTCCTGCTCAGCGAGCTGGTCGCCTGGGTCGCCGCGAACCGTCTGGACCCGGTTGCGGGATCGACGACCGGGATCCTCAAGCCGCTGATGCCAAGAGGGATCCGGCGCTTCTTCTCGCGACAGCTCGACGAGCTTGGCGCCGACGCGCTGGCGCTGGCGGCGACACTGGCGTGGAGTGAGCAGGCGCCCAGCCTGCCGGCCGCGACGCGGATCGCGGGACTTGATCCACAAGCGGCCACCGCCGCCGCCGACCTGCTGCTCGACAACGGGCTGATCGCGGCCAGCGATCCGCTGCGCTTCCGCAGCCCGCTGGCGGCCACCTGCGTGCGGGCGGAGACGCCGCCAGCACTCGCCTCCGAGCTGTGCGTGCGTGCCGCCGATGTGGCCGCCGAGCAAAGCGCCCACCCCGCCGCCAGCGCTCGTCACCTGCTGATGGCGCCGCCGGCTGGCAACCCGCGCGTGGTCGAGCGGCTGACCGGGCTCGCCGACCGCGAGGTCGAGCAAGGCAACACCGGTGCGGCAGCGACGCTGCTGCGGCGCGCCCTCGACGAGGACGTCGACGACCTTGGGGCCAAGGCCAGCGTCAGGATCCGCCTCGGGCACGTGCACCTGTTGCAGGCGCACCCCACCTCTGCGGTCGCGCTGGCCACGAGCGTGCCGGACGTGCAGAACGCCGCCGACCGCGCCGGCACGCTGCTCGAGCTGGGGATCGCCTCGCTGGCCGCAGGCTCGGCTCGCGACGCCGTGCTCGCGTTCGACTCGGCGCGCGAGGCGGCACCGCCGAACAACCCCCGACACGCGTTCGCCGAGGCGTCGAGTGCTGCCGCGGCGCTGCTGGTCCCGGAGCGCCAGGCCGCCGCGGCGGCCGAGGTGGAGCGGCTACTCGACGCGCCCGGCGGCAAGCGCTCCGCGCGCGAACCCGAGCTGCTGGTGGCCGCGGCGTGGAGGCGCCTGGCCGCCGGCGACCCCTATGAGCCGACCTTGCAGCTGCTGCAGCGCGCGCTGTCCGCACAGCCCACGGGCGACACGACCGTGGGTGGCTACCACCACGCCGCTCTGTCAGCGCTGCTCGCGGTGATCGGCGAGCACGACGCGGCGGCGGCGGCGTGGCGCGCCGGCCACGAGCGCGCTCGCGCGGCCGGCTCGCGCCTGGCTGAGCGCAACCTCGAAGCCTCGGGAGCGCTGGCGCTGGTCCGGCGCGGGTACGTCCGGGAGGCCGCCGCTGCCTGCCGCCCGCTGCTCGACTCCGCGGAGCAGGGCATCGAGCTGCTGCGGCCGGTGGCCGCGGCGCTGCTCGCCGTGTCGCTGTACGAGACCGAGGCCACCGACGACGCGATGCGCGCGGTCGCGGTCGGGCTGCAGACTGCGGGGGACTGGGAGCTGGGGCGGCTGCTGCTTCAGCAGGCGAGGGCGACGATCTGCCTTGCACGCGGAGAGCTGGCGCAGGCGCTCGCCGCCACGCACGAGAGCGAGCAGCTCGCACGCGCACTGGAGATCGCCAATCCCGTGATCGTCCCGTGGCAGCTGCTGGGTGCCCTCTGCTACGCGCACACGGGCAATCCCGGTCGCGCAGCCGCGCTGCTGGAGGAGGGCGTGGATGCGGCCGAGACGTTCGGGAAGCCCGAGGGGATCGCGTTGAGCCTACGCATCAAGGCACAGCTCGCCGACCCGAAGCCGGGGCTCGAGCAGCTCGAGCGCGCAAGCGAGCTGGTGCGTGACGCCTCCTCCGAGCTGGAGCGCGCAAAGGTGCTGATCGCCTATGGCGAAGCGCTCCACCGACTGGGTCGGAACCGGTCGGCGCGTGCGTTCCTGAGGCGCGGCATCGACACGGCCGAGCGGATCGGCGCGACGCGCGCCTCACGGCTGGGGCTGCGCACGTTGATCGCTGCCGGCGGCCGTCCGCGGCGCAGGCGGATCACCGGCCCCGACTCGCTGACCCCGGCCGAGCGCCGCGTCGTCGCGCTCGCGCGTGCGGGCGCGCGCAACCGCGACATCGCCGAGCAGCTGGTGATCACGGAGAAGACGGTCGAGTGGCATCTGAGCAGGGGGTACGCGAAGCTGGGCATCAGCTCGCGCGCAGAGCTGCGGCGCAAGGGCTCGCTCGATCGCGAGAAAGCCACCGCCTGAGGCGTTGGTCCCGTGCTCTGCGGCTCCTAGACGCAAATCCTCGGCGGCTCCTAGACGCAAGTCCTCGGATCGAAGCAGGCAGCGATCGCGTGCGCGTGCTGGCGGTCGTCGGCACGCGTCCGAACCTGATCAAGATGGCGCCGGTGATCGCCGAGCTTCACCGCCGCGAGCGCGAGTTCGAGGTGCTGCTGGTGCACGCCGGCCAGCACTACGACGTGGAGATGTCACAGATCTTCATCGAAGAGCTCGGGATGCCGGCGCCGGACTACGCGCTGGCGGCCGGATCGGGCTCTCACGCCCAGCAGACGGCGCGCGTGCTCGTGCGGATCGAGCCGGTCCTGCTCGAAGCGGAGCCCGACCTGCTGCTGGTTCCCGGAGATGTGAACTCGACGCTGGCGGCGGCGCTCGCGGCCTCCAAGCTGGGCGTGCCGATCGCCCACGTCGAGGCGGGTCTGCGCTCGTTCGACCGGACGATGCCCGAGGAGATCAACCGGGTGCTGACCGACCAGCTCAGCGACCTGCACTTCACGCACTCCCCGGAGGCCGCCGACCAGCTGCTCGCCGAAGGGGTCGCCGAGGAGCACATCCACTACGTCGGCAACACGATGATCGACACGCTGGTGGCGCTGCGCGAGCGGATCACGTCCGTCGCGATGCCGCAGCGCCTCGGCCTGACCCCCGGCAGCTACCTGCTGGTGACGCTACACCGGCCGGCGCTGGTGGACGGCCCCGAGCTTGCCGAGACCGTCGGCCGGCTCGACGTGCTGGCCGACTTCGTGCCGATCGTGTTCCCCGTTCACCCGCGGACGCGCAAGGCGATGGACGGCCTCGGACTGAGCTTTCGCTCGCGTGGAGCGCTGATCGTCGAGCCGCTCGGCTACCTCGAGTTCATGTCGCTGCTGGCGTCGGCAGCCGGCGTGCTGACCGATTCGGGCGGGGTCCAGGAGGAGACGACGTACCTGGGCATCCCCTGCTTCACGCTGCGCGACAGCACCGAGCGACCGGTGACGACGACGCTGGGGACGAACACGCTGCTCGGACGCGAGCCGGTCCGCATCGTCGAGATCCCAGAGCTGCTGTCGCGGGCGCCGGCGCGGCCGCACGAGGAACCGCCGCTGTGGGATGGCCGGGCGGCACAGCGGCTCGCATCGGTGCTTGCCAGGACCGCGGCCGTCGCCGCGGCTCCTTGAGATGTGCGGCATCTGCGGCACCTGGGGATTCTCCGACTCCTGGTCCGCCTCCGAGCAGGTGGTGGTGAGGATGCGGGACACGATGATCCACCGCGGGCCCGATGATGCCGGCGTGCACCTGGAGCCCGGCGAGCGTCTCGCGCTCGGGCACCGACGACTGGCGATCGTCGACCTGTCACGGGCGGGACGTCAGCCGATGTGCAACGAAACCGGCGAGCTGTGGATCACCTACAACGGCGAGACCTACAACCACCTGGCGCTGCGCCGCGAGCTCGAGGCTGCCGGCCACGTCTACCGCTCGCGCACCGACACAGAGACGGTGCTGCACCTGTACGAGCAGCTCGGGCCGGCGTGCGTAGAGCGGCTGGAGGGGATGTTCGCATTTGCGATCTGGGACGGCCGCCGCCGGGAGCTGTTCATGGCGCGGGACCGGCTCGGGGTCAAGCCGCTCTACTACGCCCGTCGGGCGGGCGGCTTTGCGTTCGCCTCGGAGGTGCGAGCACTGCTCGAGCATCCAGCGATCGGCGCCGAGCTGGACGAGCAGTCGTTCTTCCACTACCTGACGTTCGCGTTCGTCCCGGCTCCGGCGACGATGTACTCAGGTGTCGGCAAGCTGGCTCCGGCGGAGCGGATGATCGTGCGCGCCGACGGCTCGTTCGAGCGCCAGCGCTACTGGTCGCCGCTGTCGGCCGAGGCCGCCATCGAGAGCCGCTCGATGTCCGCCGAGGAGGCGCAGGAGCACGTGCTGGAGCTGCTGCGCGACTCGGTCCGCAAGCGGATGATGGCCGACGTCCCCTGCGGCGTGTTCCTGTCGGGCGGCGTCGACTCCTCGACGAACGTGGCGCTGATGGCCGAGGTGAGCCCCGAGCCCGTGCGCACGTTCGCGATCGCGCCCCGGGAGCACCGCGCCTACGACGAGCTCGGCTACGCCCGTGCGGTCGCCCGCTGGTGCGGCACCGACCACCACGAGGTGAAGATCGACCTGTCCGACCTGAGCGACTTCCTGCCGCTGCTGCCCGCCTACCAGGACGAGCCGCTCGCGGACTGGACGGGGATCCCGCAGTACTTCGTGACCGCGCTGGCGCGCGAGACCGGCACGATCGTGATCGACGTTGGCGAGGGAGCCGACGAGATCTTCCACGGCTACCGCGGCTACGCCCAGCACCGCCATGTCATCGTCCCGTTTCAGCGCCTGTTGCCGCGCGCGGCGCAGCGTCTCACAGCGGAGCTCGCGACCGCCTGCTGCTACCGGCTCGGCCGGTTCACGCGCCACGCCGACGCACTCCGCGACGCCGCCGCCGACGAGCTTCCATATCACGGCGGAGGGCTGTGCTTCCGCGGTCCGCTGAAGGACGAGCTCGTGCCCGGCGGCGCACGTTTCGCAAGCTCCCATGCGGTCGCCGCGCGTCACTGGCGGGAAGCCGGGGACGCGGTCGCCGCACGCCGGCACGACGCCGAGGCGCGCGAGCTGCGCCCCGACCTGTTCCAGCGGATGTCGTACCTGGAGCTGAAGCAGCGCCTGTCGGAGCTGCTGCTGATGCGGATGGACCGGGTGACGATGCTGTGCTCGGTCGAAGGACGAGAGCCGTTTCTCGACCACCGGCTCGTGGAGTTCGTGCTGGCGCTGCCGCCACGCCTGAAGTACCGGCACGGCGAAGGCAAGGTCGCGCTCAAGCGGGCGGTCCGCGGGCTGCTGCCACCCGAGGTGACGACGCGGCGCAAGCAGGGGTTCGGCACGCCGATGGTCGAATGGCTGCGAACCTCGTTCGGCGCCGAGGCTCGCGCCGCCGTGAGCGGATCGGCGCTGCGCGAGCGCGGCCTGATCGACTACCGGGTGAGCGATCGCCTGTTCGCCGAGCACCTCTCCGGGCGCGCGGACTGGAGCTATCAGCTGTGGAACCTGTACAACATCAGCCGCTGGTACGACTACTGGATCGCCGGTGAGGGCAGCCGCCTCGCCCCCGTCCGGGAGCGTCCGGCGGCCCGCGCGGCGGCCAGGTAGGCGGCGGCGGTGTGAGCGGGCGAGCGCTTCAGCGACGCCTCGTGCGCCGCCTGGCCGAGCGAACGGCGCAGCCCCGGCTCCCTGGCCAGCAGCGCGAGCGCAGCGGCCAGCCGGACGTGGTCGTGGGGATCGACGATCAGGCCGGTGCGACGATCGACGACGAGGTCCTCGGTCGCACCGGCGAACGGCGAGGCGATGCACGCGAGTCCGGCCGCCTGCGCCTCGAGCAGCACGAACCCGAACTCGTCCTGGAGGCTGGGGAGCACGAACGCGTCGGCACCGGCGCACAACGCCGCCAGCTGCGGCTGCTCGACGAACCCGACGAACTCGACCGCGGAGGCGCCGAGCCTGTCCGCCTGCTGGCGCAGCCGGCGCTCCTCGGGACCGCTGCCGGCGATCTTCAGGCTGATGCCGGGCTGCATCGCCTGCGCCTGGGCGAACGCTGCCAGCGCCTCGTGAAAGCCCTTGCGGGCGACGAGCCGGCCGGCCATCAGCACGCGCAAGCGCTCGCCGCCTGGATCCGTGCGTCGCTCGGCCGACTCCCAGAACGGCGCCAGCTCGGTCGAGTGCGGTACCGAGTGCAGCGCCTGCGGCGGCGCGCCCAGCTCGAGGAACCGGCGCGCTGCCTGCGTGCTGTTGGCCGCGAACGCGGCAGCGAGCGGCGTCAGCAGCCGCCGCGACAGTCTCTGCGTGCGGCTCAGGCTGCGCTCGGTGAACGGGGTGCCATCGCTGTGGATCACCAGCGCGGCACCCGTCAGGCGGCAGTACAGGGCCGCGTACCAGGTTGGGAACGACCAGCCGGCGGCGATCACGACCGTCGGTCGCCAGCGCAGCAGCGCCAGCAGGATCCGCGGGTTGAAGTAGTAGTCGGTCACGTCCGGGTCGGCACGTCTCACCGCAGCGCCGTCGACGACCACGTGCGGGAACGGCAGCTCCCCGAAGCTCCAGCCGGCGCCGCGGGCACTGGTGGCGGCGGCGAACACCACGCCGAGGTCGACCAGCTCGGCGAGCTCACGCATCACGGCGATCGTGTACGGAGTGACGATGTCAGTCACGAACACCAGATCGTGCCGGCGCGTCCCGCGCCTGACGGCGTGACCGTGCCGGCTCGTCCACAAGTCGACGGCGCGACGCGGGT
>JASHQV010000309.1 GCA_030038955.1 Solirubrobacteraceae bacterium | reverse complement strand
CCGCCGTCGTGGCGGCCGTCAAGGCCGCCGGCTACACCAACGCGCTGACCGAGAACCCCGGCTTCGCGACGCCGCACACGGACCCCTACCTGCTGCCCAGGTTCGAGATCGAGGGCGGGCTCGGCGAGCTGCAGGCGGATCTCGCGACGCGTTCGTGAGCGGGGCCCCGGCGCCCGGCCGTCGTGAGCGGGGCTCGGCGCCCGGCCGTCTACCGGTAGATCAGCTTCAGGCGGAGCATCTGGGTGACCGTGACGAACTTGTAGCCGCGCTTGCGCAGCTTCGTGATGATCGTCGGCAGCGCGTGCAGCGTCTCCTGCCGCGGACCGCCGCCGAAGTGCATCTCGACGATGCCGCCGTTGCGGGCGTTCGACAGCACCGTGCGCTCGATCGCCGCCGTCCCCGGCAGCGACCAGTCGCGCGGGTCGATGTTCCAGTAGATCGTGAGGAAGCCGAGACGTCGCGCGAGCGAGTCGAGCTGATCGTCGATGTCGCCGTATGGCGGTCGCCACAGGCACGGCGTGAACCCGGTCGCGCGGCGGATCGCGCGGGCGGTCCGCTCGAGCTGGGAGGTCTGCTCCGCCGGGGTCAGCGTCGTCATGTCCGGGTGCGTCCAGGTGTGGTCGCCGATCATGTCCCCATCGGCCAGCATCTTGCGCTCGACCGCGCCGGAGCGGTCGTAGGTGGCGATCTGATCGCCGATCTCAAAGAATGTCGCTGGCACGTGGTAACGCGCTAGAAGCCGCACGAAGTCGATCGTCGGTGGGTCATCCCAGGGTCCGTCGTCGAACGTCAGCGCGATCTCGTGACGGGTGTCCGAGCCGCCGAACCGCAGCGAGCGCCCGCGCGGCTTGCAGCCGACCAGCTTCGACGCGTGCCTGGGTGAGGCCGCCGTGCCGGTCGGTGCGGCGCCATCTCCGGTGGTCGAGGCGGGCGCCTCGGTCACGGCCGCGCCGCCCGCGCCCATCAGCACCACCGCCGCGATCACCGCAACTCGCTGAGACTGCCCCATCTGTCCCCCTTCTGCTCCGCTGCCTGGTAGTTCTGCATCCTTGCAGATGTGTCCAACCGGATCCCGCGGCTCGCGGGCACACGCGACAAAGGAGAGATCGACCATGCCTGCCAACCGCGACCGCTTCGTCATCGGCGTCGACTTCGGGACCCTGTCGGGCCGCGCGCTGGTCGTGCGCGCGAACGACGGCCAGGAGCTCGGCGCCGGCGAGTTCGAGTATCCCCACGGCGTGATCGATGCGCAGCTGCCGGTGACCGGCGAGCGGCTGCCGTCGGAGTGGGCGCTCCAGGATCCCGAGGACTACGTCGAGGTGCTCCGGCACGCTGTTCCCGAGGCGCTCGCGGCGGCCGGCGTCGACCCGGGTGACGTCGCCGGGATCGGCACCGACTTCACCTCGTGCACGATCCTCCCGACGACCGTGGATGGCACGCCGCTGTGCCAGCTCGATCAGCTGCGAGACCGGCCCCATGCCTGGGTGAAGCTGTGGAAGCATCACGCGGCGCAGCCACAGGCCGACCGCGTCACCGAGGTTGCGGCCGAGCGCGGAGAGCCGTGGCTGGCACGGTACGGCGGTCGCATCTCGTCGGAGTGGGCGTTTGCCAAGGCGCTGCAGGTGCTCGACGAGGATCCGCAGCTGTACGAGCGGATCGACCGCTGGATCGAGGCGGCCGACTGGATCGTCTGGCAGCTGTGCGGTCGGGAGGTGCGGAATGCGTGCTCGGCCGGCTACAAGGCCGCCTACCAGGACGGCAAGTACCCGTCGCGGGAGTACTTCGCGGCGCTCGATCGGCGATTCGCCGACTTCGCCGCCGACAAGCTTGCGGCCTCGCTGGCGCCGCTCGGCGGCCGCGCCGGCTCGCTGACTGCCCGGGCCGCCGCGTGGACCGGGTTGCCCGAGGGGATTCCCGTCTCGGTGGGGAACGTCGACGCGCACGTGACGGTGCCCGCGGCACAGGCGACTGACGCGGGGCAGATGGTCGCGATGATGGGCACCTCGACGTGCCTCGTGATGGTCGGCGACGAGCTCGCTGAGATCCCCGGTATGTGCGGTGTCGTGCGCGGCGGGCTGATCCCAGACCGCTGGGGCTATGAGGCTGGACAGAGCGGCGTCGGCGACATCTTCGCCTGGTTCGTCGAGCACGGGGTGCCGCCCGCCTACCACGAGCGGGCGGGCGAGCAGGGGCTCGGGATCCACGAGTACCTGACCTCGCTGGCCGACCGGCAGGCGGTCGGCGAGCACGGCCTGGTCGCGCTCGACTGGTGGAACGGCAACCGCTCGCTGCTCGTCGATCACGAGCTCACCGGCGTGCTCGTCGGGATGACCCTGGCGACCCGGCCCGAGGACATCTATCGGGCGCTGATCGAGGCGACCGCCTTCGGGGCACGGACGATCCTCGACGCCTTCGGCCGCGCAGGGCTGGCGGTCGACGGGTTCATCGCCACCGGTGGCCTGCCCGCCAACCGCCCGCTGATGCAGATCTACGCCGACGTGCTGAACCGCCCGATCAGCCTGCTCGAGTCCTCCCAGGGTCCGGCGCTCGGGTCAGCGATCCACGCCGCCGTTGCGGCCGGGATCCACGCCGACATCGGCCAGGCCGCAGCCAGGATGGGCAAGCGCCGCGACCGCGTCTACGTCCCCGACCGCGGACACGCCGAGGCGTACGACCGCCTGTACGCGGTGTACGCGCGCCTGCACGACTACTTCGGCCGCGACAGCCGCGAGCTGATGCGCCAGCTACAGGAGATTCGCGCCCGCGCAGCGGTGGACGCGTAGCCGGCTACGGACCGCTGCCTCGCACTGACGGCCGTCACCAGCCGTCGTGCGCA
Source organism: Solirubrobacteraceae bacterium (assembly GCA_030038955.1). Taxonomy (GTDB): domain Bacteria; phylum Actinomycetota; class Thermoleophilia; order Solirubrobacterales; family Solirubrobacteraceae; genus Palsa-465. Next base: position 6,618 of record JASHQV010000309.1, on the reverse strand, counting down.
CCGGCTATTGCCGGGATTCCAGCTCGCGGATCCGGTCGAGCAGCTCGCAGGCAAGTACCGCACCGGCGTAGTTGAGCCCGAGGTCGCGGCGCAACCGCTCCGCGCGCGCGACCCGTGCGGCGCTGGCCGGGTGATACCGCGGCGCCTCCGCCGGCTCCGGGTGCGCCTCGAACAGCCCGAACTGCAGGTAGCGACGGACGAGCGCGATCCGGACTCCCGCCCGGCGCGCGACGACGGCCAGCTCCACGGGCTGTTCGTCGGTCATGCGGTCGCCTCTCTCGGTGAGCTGTTGGCGAGCTGCTCGTAGAGCTCGCGTTCACGGTCCGACAGGTGCTTGGGAACGGTGATCTTGACGATCGCGTGGAGATCGCCGCTGCTGCCTCCGGATTTCGGCAGCCCGCGCCCACGGAGTCGGAGACGCCGCCCGCTGGAGGACCCGGCCGGCACCCGTACCTGGGCGGCGCCGGACAAGGTCTTCACCGCCGCAGTCGCCCCGAGCGCTGCCTGCCAAGGCGTCACCGGAAGGTCGACGTCGAGGTCGTGATCGCCGCGCCTTCGGAAGTGCGGGTGGGGCTTCAGCACGACCCGGAGGTAGAGGTCTCCGGGCGGACCGCCGTCGCGACCCGGTCCGCCCTGTCCCGCCAGGCGAATCAGCTGGCGATCGCGCACTCGGGCGGGGAAGTTGACGTCGATCTCACGATCGTCGAGCGTCAACCGGCGGCGCCCTCCCGCGAGCGCGTCCTCCAGCGACAGCTCCAGCAGCGCCTCGCGGTCTTGGCCTCGCAGTGGACCGCGGACCCGCCCGCCGGAGCCGCCGCCGGCCTGACCTCCGAACAGCCGCTCGAACAGGTCGTCGCTGAGCTCGACGCGGACGTCGTCGCTGCCGAACCCCTGACGTGAGAAGAACTCTTCGAAGCTCGAGTCGGGCGTCTCTTGCTCCTGCTCGCGCCAGCCTGCGCCGAGGCGGTCATAGCGCTCGCGCTTGTCGGGATCGGATAGCGCCTCGTACGCCTCGCCGAGCTCCTTGAAACGCTCCTCCGCGTCGCTGTCGGAGTTCAGGTCGGGGTGGTACCTGCGAGCGAGCTTTCGATAGGCGCGGCGGATCGTGTCGTGATCCGCGTCACGCGGCACGCCCAGCACCTCGTAGTAATCCTTGTAGGCGAGCGCCATCGACCCTAATCCTGACGGAAGTGACCGGCGGGCTGTGTGGCGCGCGGCCTTACAGGCCGCGCGCCAGGACCGACGCGCTGCCGGCGCGCAACGTCACGGGCAGCGCGCCAGGACATACGCGCTGCTGGCGCGCAACCTCGGGCCACCAGATCGATGATGCCCGTCTATCCGACGAGCAGTTGCTGCACCGGCAGCTCGGCACGGGCCACGTGGCACGAGTCCCAGTCGGCGCATCCCAGCAGCTGCCGGCGCAGCGGCGAGAGCTCGTTCTCGAGCTGCTCGGCCGATCCGGTTTCGCGCTGGGCGATCCAGCGGGGCGCGTAGCCGAAGAAGATCACCTTGCGGGTGCGGTCCGAGGTGTTGGTGCCGCGGCTGTGCCAGATTCGGCGATCGAACACGACGGCGTCGCCGGCGTGCGCCAGCACTGGAATCGCGCCGTCGGGAGCGGTACCGGGCGTGCGCGGGAGCGGGGCGCTCCAACGGTGGCTACCCGGGATCACCTCGAGGTTGCCGTAGCCGTCGGTTTCGACGTCGGTGAGGAAGTAGCCCACCTTCAGGCTCAGCATGATGCGCTGCTCGACGTCGGCCGTCATCCGCCCGCCGTCCTCGTGCCAGCGCCAGGCGTTCGCGGCCGGCGGCTCGGGCGGGTGGATGTCGAGATGCGAGTGGTAGACGTGAATGTTGGGGGTCAGGACGGTGGCCACCAGCCGCACCAGGCGATCATTTGTGGCCAGCTCCGTGAACTCCGGATGGGCAAAGGCGGCACCCAGTAGATGGACGGCAACGGGCTCATCGAGCGTCGCCCCATCCGGTTGCTCGGCCGCGTTGGCGACAAACTCGCCGGCCGCGGCGCACAGACGCTCGACCTGCTCGGCGGACAGTGCGCGCTGGATGACCGCGTAACCATCCTCAGCAAGCTGGTCCAGCGCTGCCTGATCGTGGTCTACGTCGCCGATGGCTTCGACATCGATTGACTCGCTCATGCGAGCCACGATGCCGTCTCCGCGTGAGCTGAGCGTCGGAGTCTCATAAGAATCTCGGTGCTCACGGACACTGGCGCGCGGCCTTACAGGCCGCGCGCCAGCTGGTAGTAGGCCCGGTTCCACCTGAGCTCGCTGGCGAGCTGCGGGATCGTCGTGCGCTCGTCGATCACGACCAGCTCCAGCTGCCAGATCTCCGCGAGATCGCGGATCGCCTCGAGCTCGAGCGCGGTGGTCAGCACGCTGTGATGCGAGCCGCCGGCGGTCAGCCACGCCTCGGCGGCGGTCGCCAGGTCCGGCTTCGGGCGCCACAGCGCCCGCGCGACCGGCAGCTTCACGAGCTCCTCGTCGGGCGCCTCCAGCTCGACCTCGTTGGCGACCAGTCGCAGCCTGCCGCCGACGTCGATCAGGCACACGACCACCGCCGGGCCGGGCGGCGCCGTGAACACGAGCCGAACTGGGTCCTCGCGGCCGCCGATCGCGAGCGGGTGGATCTCGCAGGAGGGGCGCTCGGCCGCGATCGACGGGCACACCTCCAGCATGTGCGCCCCGAGGATCCGCGAGCCACCTGGCCCGAGGTGGTACACGTAGTCCTCGATGAACGAGGTCCCGCCGGCGAGACCGGCGGACATCAGCTTCAGCACGCGCAGCAGCACCGCCGTCTTCCAGTCTCCCTCGGCACCGAACCCGTAGCCGTCCGCCATCAGCCGCTGTGCCGCGATCCCGGGCAGCTGCCGCAGCGCCCCGAGATCCTCGAACGTGTCGGTGAACGCCCGTGCGTCGTGTGACTCGAGGAACGCCCGCAGGCCCGCCTCGATCCGCGCGGCCTCAACCAGCGAGTCGCGCCGGGCGCCACCAGCGCGGAGCTCCTCGGCGACGTCGTAGCTCTGCTCGTAGGCGGCGACGATGCGGTCGATCTCGCCCCGCTCGGCCTCGGCGACGGCGACGCCGAGCGCATCGGTCCCGTAGCCGTTGACCTGTGCGCCGAGCGCGATCTGGGCGCCGAGCTTGTCGCCCTCGGTCACGGCCACGTCGCGCATGTTGTCGCCGAACCGCGCGACCCGCAGCCGTCGCGCCTCCCGGGCTCCGGCCGCCGCCCGAGCCCAGATTCCGATCCGGCGCTGGACCTGCGGCTCGGCCCAGTGGCCGACGACGGTCTTGCGGGGCACGCGCATCCGCGTCTCGATGAACCCGAGCTCCCGGTCGCCGTGCGCGGACTGGTTGAGGTTCATGTAGTCCATGTCGATCTCGGTCCACGGCAGGTCGCGGTCGAACTGGGTGTGGAGGTGGAGGATCGGCTTGCGCAACGCCTCGAGCCCGCCGATCCACATCCGCGCGGGGGAGAACGTGTGCATCCACAGGATCACGCCGGCGCACGCGTCGTCGGCGTACAGCCCGGTCAGCGCTTGGCGGATCGCCTCGGAATCGGTCAGCGGCTCGCGGCCGACGACGGGCAGCGGGATCGCGTCGCTGGCGTCGAGCGCCGCGACGATCCGCCGCGAATGCTCGGCGACCTGCTGCAGCGTCCGCTCGCCGTACAGGTGCTGGCTGCCGGTGAGGAAGCAGATGAATGGTTGCTCAGCGTCACGCACGGAAGGATCCAGTGGAACCGGCCAGGTCGGGGAATCTAACCGGCTCGGAGGCCGGAAGGGCGCTAACCGGATCGCAACGAGGGCGGCGCCGAGCTTAATCTTCGCGGGACCATATTTCCAGCCGATGCGAAACCGGGAGAGCGGCGGCGCGGTCGGGTGGCGGCTGGTGCCTGCCTGGGCCGCAGTACGGTGGCGCCGGGCGCTGGCCTGGGCCGCGCTTGCCATGCTGGTGGCCGCCTCGCTGGCGATCGTCATCTACGGGGCCTCGGGACCTTCGGCGCTGGTGATCGGCAGCGACAGATGGCCGACGTTCCCGGGCTGGCTCGCCGGGCCGCTGCACGGTGTTCTCGGCCACCTGTGGATGCGCAAGCGCACGCTGACCGACGCGTTCAGCGGGGTGCTGGTAGGGATGACGGTCGCCTACTTCATCGTCCTCTGGACCGGCCGGTCGCTGTCGGGGCGGGCGATCGCCGTGTTCGCCGTGCTCATCGAAGGGGTGCTGCTGCTCGGCCCGCCGCTGCAACTGACCGACGTCTTCAACTACCTGGCGTATGCCCGCCTGGGGGCGCTGCACGGTCTCAACCCCTATACGCACGTGATCAATGCCGAGCTGCACGATCCGATCTACGCGCTGTCGAGCTGGCACAACTGGCGCAGCCCTTACGGCACCCTGTTCACCGCGCTCACCTATCCGCTCGGGCTGATACCGCTGCCGTTTGCCTACTGGACGCTCAAGCTGGTGACGGTGCTCGCCAGCCTCGCCTTCCTGTGGCTGGTGTGGACGGCCGCGCGGCTGCTCGAGCGCGATCCGCGGCTGCCGGTGCTGATCGTTGCGGCCAACCCCATCTATCTGATCTATGCGGTCGGCGAGTTCCACAACGACTTCTTCATGCTGGTCGCGTCGATGGGGGCGATCGTGCTGTTGCTGCAGAGCCGGTATCGACTCGCGGGGGCGGCGCTGGCGGTCGCCGTGGCGATCAAGCTGACGATGGTTCTGCTGCTCCCATTCCTCGTGCTCGCCGCCTGGCGACGCCATGGCGTCAGGCGGCTGCTCGCAGGGGTGGTTGCCGGGGCGATCCCGCTGATCGCACTCAGCCTGGCGCTGTTCGGCCCGGTGCTGCCGAACGTCTCCGGCCAGAGCCAGCTGCTCACTGGCTTCAGCGTCCCGAACCTGCTCGGGTGGGCGATCGGTCTCGGTGGCGGCACGCCGGAGCTGGTTCGCGACATGAACGTGCTGGTCGTCGCGGTCGTCGGCTACCAGCTGCTGCGCAGACGCGACTGGCTGTCGGGCGCGGGCTGGGCGACGCTGGCGCTGCTCGCCAGCCTCGGCTGGCTGATGCCGTGGTACCTGATCTGGCTGCTGCCGCTGGCGGCACTTGCTCCGAGCATCGAGCTGCGCCGCGTATCGCTGGTGGCCACCGTGTTCCTGGTCGCGACCTTCCTGCCCGTCACGTCGTCGCTGTTGAAGCAGCTGAAGATCAATCCGTCCGCCGGCCCGGTCGGGATCGCGGCCTACAGGTATCAGTGGAACGCACAGCACTGGCGGCCCCACCTCGAGGCCCCGTGGCTGCGTCAGGAGCTGCGCCGGGGTCGCACCAGATACCGCGTCAGCTATCAGTAGTTGCCGGAGATCAGGTCCCAGGCGCGCTTCAGCTTGCGGCCGCGGAAGTCGGATTGCGCTGCGGCCGGATCGTCGTGCATGACCGCCGGGTTCGGCGAGGGCTTTGGCAGCTGCTCGCAAGCAGCGCGGTCGAGCTTCAGCACGACTCCGTGCTCGTAGATGCGGTCGATCTCGTCGGCGTCGGCGAATCGGTGCTCCTCGCCGAATGCGTGCTCGCCGATGATCACCCCGTCGAACACGTCCTCGTCCTCGGCCGCCAGCACGTGCGAGACCTTGCCGATCTGCTCGCCGTCGGCACTGTACACGGGCGTCCCCTTCGCGAGCGCCTCGTATGCGATCGGCTCGCCTAGCTCCATGGCCTGAGGATACGACCCACGGAGGGTGCCAGGGCGCATCGCCAGCGGGTACCGTGGGCGGTGATGCCAGCGTCTGCGCCGAAGCGTCTGAAGGGCGTGATCCTCGCCGGCGGCAGGGCGACCCGCCTGCGGCCGCTGACGTACGTGACGAACAAGCACCTGCTGCCCGTGTACGACAGGCCGCTGATCTTCTATCCGCTGGAGGCGATGGCGCGAGCGGGCGTCGAGGAGGTGCTGCTGATCACCAACCCCGAGCACGCCGGGCACTTCCTGCAGCTGCTGCGCACCGGGCGCGAGTTCGGACTGCGGATCACCTACGAGCTGCAGGAGGAGGCTGGCGGCCTCGCTCAGGCGGTCGGGCTGGCGGAGCCGTTCGGGCGCCATTCGAAGCTGCTCGTGCTGCTCGGCGACAACATCTTCACCCATGACCTGCGCCCCAGCGTGCAGCGCTTCGCCGAGCGGGACCGCGGCGCCGTGATCTTCGCCAAGCAGGTGGAGCGGCCCGAGCACTACGGGGTGGTGGAGGTCGATGGCGACCGCGTCGTCAGCATCGAGGAGAAGCCCGCGCACCCCAAGAGCCGGCTCGCCCAGACCGGCGTCTACCTATACGACGAGCGAGTGTTCTCGTTCATCGCCGAGCTCACCCCCTCGGAGCGGGGCGAGCTCGAGATCACCGACCTCAACAACGTCTACGTGGCCGAGGGCTCGATGCGCTGCGAGACGCTCGAAGGCTGGTGGATCGATGCCGGCACCTCGCACGACGAGCTGTTGGAGGCGAACCTCCAGGTGGCCAAGCTGCGCCGCGCCGGCGAGCTGTAGGAGCCCCAAGCCGGCGCGCGGCAGCACTGCCGCGCGCTACAGATGGCGGCCGCTGGCCCGCCGCAGCGACCGCGCTTCAC
>JASHQV010000308.1 GCA_030038955.1 Solirubrobacteraceae bacterium | reverse complement strand
CAATCCGCCGAGCGGCTCGGCTTCGACTCCGTCGCACTATCAGATCATTTTCAGCCGTGGCGCCACCACACAGGTCATGCGCCAGCTGCGCTCCCTTGGCTTGGTTCGGTCGGTCAGGCGACCTCCAAGATCATGCTCGGCACGAGCGTGCTCACTCCGACGATGCGCTACCACCCCTCGGTTGTCGCGCAGGCATTCGCCACGCTCGCCTCGATGTATCCAACTCGCGTGTTTCTTGGAGTCGGGACTGGTGAAGCAATGAACGAGACTCCGGCAACAGGCGCCCAGTGGCCGGAGGCAAAGGAACGTCGCCAACGACTCGCGGAAGCGGTCGAATTGATGCGGCGCCTTTGGAGCGAGGAACGCGTCGACTTCGACGGGCGATTCTACCGGACTGAGCGAGCGACGATCTACGATCGTCCCGATCGGCCCGTGCCCATCTACATAGCGGCTTCGGGACCGCTCGCTGCGCGTCTGGTTGGCCGTGTCGCCGACGGCTTCATCTGCACGAGCGGCAAGAAGCCCGAATTGTACGAGGAGTTGATATCGAACCTCGAGGTGGCGGCCTACGATGTTGGTCGCGACCCGCGCGAGATCGACCGCATGATCGAGATCAAGCTGTCGTACGACACCGACCTAGAATTGGCCTCACGGGCGTGTAACTGGTGGAGCGCGCTTGCACTGACCCCTGAGCAAAAGATGGGTGTCGAGGATCCGCTCGAACTAGAACGGCTGGCAGACGCCAACGCCAATCGGGCACAGACGCGCTTTATCGTCTCCGACGATCCCGACGCTGTCGTCGGTCGGATCCAGCCCTACCTCGATATCGGGTTTCGCCATCTCATACTCCACGGTCCCGCTGGCGACCAGGAGCGCTTTCTCCGCCTCGTAGCGCGAGATGTCATTCCTCGCCTGCGCGCATGTGTTGACGTGCCAGACAGAGCTGGGGAGAGTAAGCCAAACCGGGCCCCAAAGCGGTCGGAGCTGAACCACAGGACGAAGATGCAGGCACGGCCAGCATGACAGACATCCCGGGACAAGGATGATGGGAGATCAGCCTGTTCGCGAGCAGGACGGTACCGAGCCTGAGCCAGAGGCGAGGGTAGATCGCGCCGTCGCGCTCGCTGAGGCGGCGCGGAACGCTGGAGTCGCCGTCAAGTTCCTCGGCGGTATGGGTTGCTGGCTCCATGTCCACGACCAGGGCGTCGATGAACTCCTTGGCTACCGCCGTGCGTATCACGACCTTGATGTCATCGTCCGCAAAGACGCCACGAAAAGTGTCGGCCATGTGCTCGAAGGGGTGGGTTACGAACCCGTACGGAACTTCAACGCGGTCCAGGGGGAAGCCCGCCTGATGTACATAGACACGATATCGATGTGCCAGCTCGACGTATTTCTCGGCGAGTTTCGGATGTGCCATCTGGTCCGCATGGGCGACGGCGCGCTTGATGTCTCTGACCATCCTTCTCTCAGACTCGCTGAGCTCCTACTCACAAAGCTCCAAGTTGTCGAACTGACCTCAAAAGACCTCAATGACGTGGGGTCATTGCTTGCCTGTCACGATCTCGGTAATGGACCGGAGGAGATCGACGCTGAGCAGATCGGCGCCTATCTCGCGAGCGACTGGGGACTGTGGCGGACCGTGACTTTCAACCTCCAGCGACTACGGGAATGGACGAACGAGGCGCCCGCACGAGGCAATCACATCCGGTACCGAGTCGACGAGATCCTTCGAGCAATCGATGCCGCGCCGCGGTCACGCAAATGGAAGTTGCGCTCACGTGTTGGTGAGCGTCTCATCTGGTACGAGCTTCCCGAGGAACCGGAGACGGAGTGGACCGAGATTCGGTGAGGAAATCTGATGAGTTCTGACCTGCGCATTCTGTTCGCGACTGATCTTCATGGGTCGGACGTCACGTTTCGCAAGTTCGTCAATGCCGGTAAGCAGCTAAAGGTCGACGTCTTGCTCCTCGGCGGGGACCTCGCTGGGAAAGCCGTGGTCCCCATCATCAGGTCAAACGGCGACTACACCGCTCGCGTGTTCGGTGAGGAGCACACAGTGCAGGAAGGTACAGCCCTTGACGAGCTCAAGGCAAGGATTCGCGGATCAGGGCAGTATGTCTACGTCTGCGATCAGGAGCGCTTCGATGAGTTGAAACTCGACCCGGATAAGGTGAAGGCAGTATTCCTCGACGCAATGTCGTCCGGGCTACGAGATTGGCTTGATCTCGCAGCGGAGCGTGTCGGCGATGCCGGAGTGAGACTGATCGCTGTGGCCGGGAACGACGATCCGTTCGAGCTGGATGACGTGATCAGTTCTCATCCGTTCGCCGAGCTGTGCGACGAAACCGTCGTAACGCTGGACGATCAAACGGCGATCGTCGGCTTCAGCGGCTCGAACCGCACCCCGTGGGACTCCCCACGCGAGTACGAAGAGGAGCAAATCCACGAACGGCTCGCCGGAGTGCTCGCGACCGTTCCGGATCCAGCGCGCGCGATTCTCAACATTCACCCGCCTCCTGCGGACTCCGGGCTCGATCGCGCGCCTGCGCTCGACGCAGAGTTCAACATCCTGTTCGAATCATCCGGCGCCGTCAAGATGATCCCGGTCGGAAGCGTCGCAGTGAGATCTGTGATTGAGGAATTTCAACCACTGATCGGAGCGCACGGCCACGTTCACGAGTCGCGCGCCGTTACCCACATTGGGCGGTCGGTCGTTATGAACCCCGGAGCTGAGTACTCCGAGGGCACACTCGCCGCCGCATTCATCCGTGTGACTAAGAAAGGCGTTCGGACGCAGTTCATTTCCGGATAGGGACCGACAATCGGCCGTAGGCTGCCGCCGCGGCCGTGCGGTGAGAGGAGAAGAGAATATGCCAGATCGCAACTTGCTCGGCGGCGATGCCGTAGCGACTACGGGCGTCGGGTTAACTGAGCAAAAGGATCAGCGAGTCTTCATTAGGCAATCAACGGGGCTTGTGCGTCTCATGGGCTCTCGGCAGGCGATGGCCTACAACGCAATGATCACCGGAATCCTGGTCATTTCTGGGCTGAGCTTACTGTGGATCCCATATGCGTTTCCCGGGGCGAACATGTGGATCTCGTTTCTTGTCAGCGGC
>JASHQV010000307.1 GCA_030038955.1 Solirubrobacteraceae bacterium | reverse complement strand
GCCGACTATCCTGGCATTTGGCGGGAGCAAGCAGCGCCGATTGGTTCACGATAACCGCGACCCGGCACCGGCCTACCCAACGTCCGCTTAGCGATTGAGACCAACGACGGCGCAATCGTCGTCGTTCGCTACTTTGGCTGCGCCTCGCTCAACTGTCACGCGATCTGGACAAGGCCGAAAGGTTCTGGGCTGACGGTCTCGGCCTACAACTCCTGTGCCGCAAACCCCTCGGTGGCGAGGGAGGACGCGCCCTGCTGATGCTGGGCTGGCCAGACGCTGCCTGGCATCTGGACCTGGCTGCGACCCGACAGGCGAGACGCCCCTCGCCCCGACCAAGGAGGATCTGCCCGTGGTCTACCTGGGCGGCCCCGTCGACCGACGACGTCATCGACGGCCTCCGACGAGCAGGTGGTGGCGCATCCCGACGAGAAACCTCACTGGGACCGTTGGGACGTCACCATCGATGACCCGGACGACTATCGCCTGGTCCTCAGCTCCCGCGACTGGCCAGCATCGTCGTGAACGACCGACATCCGAGAACGGTCCGGCAGGCGGCCGTCGTCGGCGCACGCGCCTGGTTTGCGGACGTCCACAGCCACGAATCCCACCTCTCTGCCCAATATCAGCGCCCTCGCTGCAAGCGACTGTCACATTCCTGCGTCCCGTCTCGTCATGGTGTTATTCAGACCCCAACGGGAAGGACGGCGGAAATGCAGGCAAGGATCGACAATCCGGCGCTCAGCGTTGCGGGAGCGCTCGACGGACTCCGCGGCTTTGCGATGTCGGCCCGCACCGGGGACGTACCTGACGAGACGCTGGCGCTCGTCGAGCTGCGTGTCAGCCAGATCAACGGCTGCAGCGTGTGTGCGGACATCCACTCGCGCGAGCTCGCGCATATGGGCACGAGCAGCGAACGGCTAAACACGCTCGCGGTCTGGCGGGAGACGCCGTACTTCAGCGAGTCCGAGCGCGCGGCGCTGGCGCTGGCTGAGGCCGCCACGCGGCTGGCCGACAACCCCGACCCGGTGCCGGACGCGATCTGGGACGAGGCCGCCCGCCACTATACGGCGCCGCAGCTGGCGGCCCTGGTTGTGTCGATCGCCGCGATCAACGCGTTCAACCGCCTCAACGTCGCGACCCGCCAGCCCACCGGCCCTTGGATCGAGCAGATCGTCGAGCAGTCAATGGCGCAGCCGGCTTGAAATGGTTGCCGGCGGCAGCCGAACTGGGATGTGATGCGAGCGGGCGGCCATGACCGATCGTGAGCAGTTGCTCGAGGGGCTGCGGCCGCTGGCGTTCACGGTCGCCTACCGGATGCTCGGCAGCGTCTCCGAAGCTGAGGACGTGGTCCAGGAGGCGCTGCTGCGCGTCCATCAGGCGCTCAACTCTGGCGAGCAGATCGTCTCGCCGTCCGCATTCCTGACGACGGTCACGGCCAGGCTCGCAATCGATGAGCTGCGCTCAGCCCGGGCGCGGCGCGAAACCTACGTCGGCGAATGGCTGCCGGAGCCAATCGTCACCAACGATCCGGACGACCCCGCCCGCCAGGTGGAGATGGCCGACTCGATCTCAATGGCGATGCTGCTGCTGCTGGAGAGCCTGAGCCCCGAGGAGCGTGCCGCCTTCCTGCTGCACTACGCCTTTGACTATCCGTACCGCGAGATCGCACCGATCATCGGCAAGAGCGAGGACAACGTGCGCCAGCTCGCGACCCGCGCACGGCGACACGTTACGGAGAAGCGTCCGCGGTTCCAGACGACGCACGAGCACCACGACGAGCTCGCCCGGCGCTTCTTCGCGGCGGCGCAGAGCGGCGATCTGGCGGAGCTCGAGGCCCTGCTTGCCGACGACGTCGTGCTGACCGGCGACGGAGGCGGCAAGGCGCCGGCGCTCGCGCGCCCACTCAGCGGCCGCAGCCGCGTGGCGCGCGTGCTGCGCAACTGGTCAAGGGCCCGCGACCGGATCGACGGCGGTGTCAGCTTTGATCTCGTCGAGATCAACGGCGACTCCGGAGCGCTAGTGCTCGACTCGCAGCAACGAGTGGCGGCCGCGATTGCGCTCGAGATCAAGGACGGACAGATCCGGCGGGTGATGTCGGTCGTGAACCCCGACAAGCTCTCCCACCTCGGCGCCGTCGCCAATCTCGGCGAACTCCTGCGCCACGGACCACGGTGATAGCAGGACGGTCATCGCGGCCCGCCGTGGGCAGCGCGATGGGATGGTGGAAGCGTTTGCGTCCCTGCAGAGGAAGCAAACAGTCGCCGTATCGGTTTGCTCGCCGGGAACGTTGGACGCGGGGGTCGCCAGAGGGCGCAGGTGGCGTTCATCAGCTGTGGTCTGGTCAAGTCGTTTGCTGTGCTCGATGACAAGGCGTCCGGCGAGATCGACCGTTCCCGTCTGTTGTGTTCACGCCCGGCGCGAGAGGCTATTAGGCCTCGTCGCTGCAGTCCACGGGGTCCGAGGTAATGCGGACTGTGGGGTTTGCTGCCGGCCACGCCTGCAGGCTCATGTCAGCAACGGCAAAGTGAGTCGCGGTGGATCACCGCGGATCTCGTCGGAGGCTGGGGCGCAGTTGGTCGTTGCGGCGATGATCAGGCAGCCACGGGGGGGGACGGCTGGTCTTGGTGTACTCGCGTGCGGACTCGTACAGCAGACGCACGATCGCGCCATAGGCGGTCGTCTCCCTCGGGAGTAACCGCAGGAGGCAACGCGTGAACGACGGCGACGTCTCCCGGGCTTCTGAAGCAGTTGTCTGGGTGGGCGAGCCGGACGAGAACCTCAAGCACGTTCCGAGGGACCCGGGATATCCCCGCTCCGGTCCCAGGTTTCAGGATGCCACTTTAAGCCTCGCCAGCTCACGGCTTGTCAGATGATCAGCTACCGAGAATGCGAGCTGGTCGTCGCGGGACTGGCGTTGTCGGCAGAACCCACCCATGAGTAGAGGTGTAGGTGCGCGAGCGGCATCTCCTCGGATCCGGAGGCGACCAGGCGATGACTCGGCTGGGGATTCCAGCTTCAGTCTTCGCAGCGTAGGCCAGCGCCGAACAGGAAAGCTACGACTACGATCACGGCACCGGCTAGAGCAGCCGTAGTAATTGTCAATGCGATGGTCGCGGTTCTTGAGGTCCTCGCCCAACCTGGGCTGGTGCTCATGATCGCCGCGCTGACGAGCGTCAGGCCGATGCCCATGAGTGACGGGTGACCTACGCCGCTGTCCCAAGGGCATGCATCGAAGCCGCGGTACTCATGTTGGGCCCAGACGAGCCAAGTCACCCCTGCGCAGACTGGGAGGAGCACAACGAGCAGGGCGGCGAGCGGTTTGCGGGGCGCAGGGTTTGTATCGGTCACGTGCCGTATGCCTTTCTAGTGCGGGAGGGGTGTGACCTGCGCGTAGAGCTGGCTCAGGCTGCCCTGGTCGCTAATGGTGAGAACGACGAGCGTTCGCGCGTCCGCGTTCGTAGCGCTCGCATGCGTATAGCTGCCGTTCGGGCCGGGCAGCGGGGTGCGCATGACGGTCCCGTGAGGTGTTCCCACGACCGGGAACGTGACGATGTCATTGGCGCTGGCTCCCGCCCAGTTCGCTATCTCCTTGCGCCCGGCCAGCGTGAGCGTCAGTCCACCGAGATCGGCAGCGTATTGCGCCGGGAAAGGCGTGACCCGTGCGATCGCCTGCGAGGCCCCTTGTGGAGCTCCGTTGCCATTTAGGCGGACGCTCACCAGGCTGGGCACAGACGTGCTGCGACTCAGCCAGATCACTCGAGTGCTGGCGCTTTCCGGCTCGTAAGCAAGCGCGAAGTCTGCTCCAGCTGTGTTCGCTCACGTACGATCGTCTGTGCCTTACGGAGGGGCCTCAAGTTCTTATCGACGATCCTGTCGGCCAGGATTGAGCCGGTCGTGCCGTACAGCGACCACGCCACTAAGTACCCCTCCAGATTGGGGAGGTACACCGCATGCGCCTCCGCGAACTGGAACTGCTGAGACTTGTTGCCCACCGGCCAGGAGACGGTGTTGAGCGGATGTCCATTGGCGCTGATCTGGGTCACGAACACACGCGTCTGCGTTTCCAAGCCGACCCCGTTTTGCGCTTGGGTGAACAGAAACCCACCGTTTGGATCTGGCGCAAGCTCACCGGGCCGGACGTAGTAGTCGTGGGCTGGAATCTGAAAACGCGCCCCGACCGCTGCTAGTCGGTCGTTCAGAAGTTGTCCGGAGATCGCTCCGGCCGACTGCCACAGCAGCAGATAGCGTCTGCTGCCGGGGTTGTAGGCCGCAACGATCCCGTGCTCGGCCACGCTGTGACTCAGTTGAACCTGCGGTCCTCGAGCTGCTCCGGACCTCGCGTCCACCAGCCGGACCCACACTCCGACTGAAGCCGGCTGACCAGGCAAGGTCGTCCACAGCGCTAGATCTGATCCCTCTTCGCCGCTTATCAAGACCGGCATGTTTGGCTCGCCGCAGCCAGAGTCGGCGGATCCCTGACAAGCCTTCGGCGGAACGGAAATGTCGCTCCCGAGATTCTCACCCTTCAGGGCAACCGAAATGCAGACAACCCCAGCGACGAAGAGGGTGGCCGACGCAATATGCCGGATCGTTGCTGTGCTCTTAGCGAACATTGGAATCGACTCTCGGAGCTATTGACCGGCGGTCAGCTATAACGGTAGCTTGTTATCGACCGACGGTCAAGTAAACTCAGGAGAACAATGGCCGCGCCCGCCTACACCCGCTTGCCGGTCGACGAACGCCGCCGCCGGCTGCTCGAAGCGGGCAGCGCCCTGTTCGCGGAACACGCGTTTGAGGAGATCTCGATGCGCGACATTGCCCAAGCCGCGGGGGTGTCCAAGCCGCTGCTCTATCACTACTTCAAGAGCAAGACCGAGCTGTTCAGGGCTGCGGTCGCTCAACACGCTGAGCAGCTAGAGACGCTCCTCACCGCGCGCCCTGACGGTCAGCCGATCGAACAGCTGACGGAAACGCTGGACGCCTACCTCGCGTGGATCGACGAGAACGCGCGCATGTGGTCAAAGCTTTTGCAGAGCGCCAGCACGCTACCCGAGGCCCAGGCGATCATCGACGCGTTTCGTGACCGGACGCTGCAGCAGATCCTCACCGGCCTAACTCCCAGTAGTCCCCCACCGCCCGCGTTGCGGACTTCACTCAGAGGCTGGCTAGGTTACGTTGACGCCGCGATTCTCGACTGGATCGATCACCGTGGCCTGACCCAGACACAACTTCGCGACATGCTGATCACGACGTTCGCGGCCTCACTGACTGCAGCCGCACAAGCCGACCCCACACTTCAGCTGGCCGCTCCGTAGAGGAAAGTCATCTGAGCGCGTCTCCCAATCGCCCGGGCTCAGAGCGCGCTGGGTCCCCAGACCGTGCTTGAGGTTGTCGTCCGGCTTGTTTCCCAGGAGGACTGGTGCCGGAGCCCGGGAGACGTAACCGTGGCTCACGCGTTGCCTCCGGCGGTTACTCCCGATTCGGCGACGAGGCTTGTGACAAGCCTATGTCTGAGAGCGGATAGCGCACACGTGTGAGCTTTCCGTCTGAGGCATGGCGTAGCTTACTCGTGTAAGACAGATCGACAAAAGGCGACCCCGGTGGTGCGCTAACACCCCGGGGTCTGGCCGAGACCTATGTAGGAGGTCCCGACAATGCAAGCGTACGCCAGCGCGCACCTGCCTCCGCTGGAAACGGAGTCGCGGCTAGCGCCAGCTCCTTCGATCAAGCTGGCTTCCGGCGCTGCCGCCATCGGCGCGACGCGAGCCCAACTCGACACGCCGAGCCCGGTTGCGGCGCTCGCGTCGGTGATCCTCAGCAGCCTCAGTGACCGCGACCTTGGCGTCTTGGCGCGGCGGCTCTCGTCGTACCTTTGTCAACCGGCGGAAGCGAACCACAGGAACACCGCCTACACCGTCATCTCGCTCGCCGCCGAACTCGGAGTGTCGCCGAAGACGGTTCGCTCCGCCATCGCACGCCGCGAGCTGGCTGCGGTCAAGCGAGGGGCTCGGTGGCTCATCCCGGCCGATGTCCCTCCGGCAGAGTCGGAATAAGTGCCGACGCACGAAGAGCTGCTCCGGTTCCTCCGGGACTGGGAGCGACTCGAACCGGACCAGCGTCTGGCATTCCTAAGCGCGCTCAGCCTTTTCATCGCTGGCTGGCGAGCCAGTCGGTCGCACCGCAGCTACGCGTCAAGCGGATGCAGGGCGAGTCCGGAGTCTGGGAGATGACTTGGGCGGCGGATAGGCGCGCGACGTTCTCGTACGGAGCTGAGGTCATCACCGGTCAGCTGCACATCATTTGGAGGCGGATCGGGACCCACGACATCTTCCGCCGCCCGTGACACGCGGCTGCGACGAAGGCTCATGTACCCGCTTGGTACCCGCGGCCGAGCCTATGCAGTTCGGCGCCCGCCCCCAGTGGAGCGGCAACTCCCGTATTCATTGAGGATCCAGGTGATGGAGCTAGCCGGACTCGAACCGGCGACCTCCTGGGTGCGATCCAGGCGCTCTCCCAACTGAGCTATAGCCCCGTGCGGCGGCGGAGGCCGCGCGAAACGACAAGTTTATCCCTGCCGAGGACCGGTTCGACAAATGCGAGCGGCGTATCGGAGTTCCACGACCAAACTAACTCGACCGATAGCCTGAGCAGGGTCGGGTTCCAGGCTCATGAGCTTCCGCATCCGCCTAATCAGCTTCTTCTTGGTGATCGTGCTGATTCCGATGCTGGCCATGGGCGTGCTCGTCTTCGGCTTGATCGACGACAGCGGCCAAGCCAAGGCGCAGGCTCGCGCCAACGGGCTCCTGACCAGCGCCGCCAGCATCTACGCATACGACCAGGCGAGCGCCCGCGGCGCGGCGGCCAGCTTGGCGCGCATCGTACCCACCGTTCCGTCCAGCCAACTGCGATCGAGACTTGGCAGGGCTGCAGCTCAGGCTGGGCTTGCTCGCCTGGAGCTGATCCGTCAGGGGAAGCCGATACTGGATATCGGCAGCCGCACCGCGGTGGCGCCAGGGGTCGCCGCATTCCATCTGGGCGCGACGATCACCACCGTTCGCGTCTCGGACACAACCGCAGATCAGTTCGTCAGCGGACTTGGACTGGGGAGTGGAGTGATCGTGCGCGAGGGTACGCAGGTGCTGGGCTCAAACGTGATGAACGCCTCGGCTGTCGGGGCTTCCGGGAGCACGAAGGTGGATGGCGTCGGCTACGAGGCAGCGACGAGCGGTCCGCTACCCGGATTCGGTGTTCCCGTGCGTCTAACCGTGCTGTCTGCCTCGCGTAGCACTGCCACATCGCTCAGTTCGAGCCGCGCGCTCGCGGCTGCCTTCATCGCTGGCTTTCTGCTGCTCGCGTTGTCCTTCGCGGTGATCGCTTCTCGCGGGTTGCAGAGCCAGCTGAGCGCATTCCTGCGCGCCGCGAGGCGGCTCGGCAGCGGCGACTTCTCGGCGCCCGTCCCGGTACAGGGAAATGATGAGTTCGGAATGCTCGCCAGGGAGTTCAACAGCATGTCGAAGCAGCTGGCCGAACGGATGGAACAGCTGCAAACAGAGCGTGCTCGCCTACGCGAATCCATCCGGCGCGCGGGAGAGACGTTTGCTTCCAACCTCGACCGTGAGGGCCTGCTCACTCTGGCGATGAAGACCGCGATGGATGCAGTCGAGGCCGAGTTCGGCCGGCTGTCGGTGCGTGAGCAGGTTGGAGATCCGCTGGTGGAGGTGGCACGCGAGAACACGCCAACCGAGGTCGAGGATCTAGTGCTTGAGGCGGAACGCAAGCTGCTGGAGGGCGAGGAACTGGCTGAAGCAGAGCAAGCTGGAGTGTTCGTCGCCTCGGCGCCGCTTGGGGCTGCGGGTAGAGTTGCCAAGGGGCTACTCACCGTCGGCCGTCGTGGACGTGGATTCTCGAGCCCTGATCTCACTCTGCTTCGATCGCTGGCCTGGCAGGCAACACTGGCGCTCGAGAACGTGGAGCTGCACGAGGAAGTGCAGCGCCAAGCGGTCACCGACAAACTGACCGGCTTGATCAACCACGGGCGCTTTCAGGAGGCGCTCGGTAGCGAGATGGAGCAGGTCAGGCGCTACCGCTATCCGGTTGGTCTGATCATGCTGGATATCGACAACTTCAAGCAGATCAACGACACCTACGGTCATCAGCAGGGCGACCGCGTGCTACAGGCTGTTGCGCGGGTGCTGAGCGAAACCTCGCGTGAGGCAGACTCCGCGAGCCGCTACGGAGGCGAGGAGATGGCGGTGGTCCTTCCGCACACGGATCTGGAGGGCTCGTACGCGATCGCCGAGCGTATCCGTACAGCGGTCACTCGCCTGCGGATCCCCTTGCTCAATGGAGATGGGCTGATTCAGCTTACTGCCAGCCTTGGAGTGGCGGTGACCACGGAGGGCAATAAGAACGAACTGATCGCCGAGGCCGATGCCGCTCTTTACCAGGCCAAACGCGACGGCAAGAACCGGACCATGCGCGCGCCGGTTCCCGCGGACGTCACGAGCGGCGAGTAGGCTTTTCGGATGGGTTTGCTCGACGACGCGATCCGTGAGCATCTCGATCTCAAGCGCCGGCGCGGAGTCGACCCGGCCGAGATCGAACGAGCCGAGCAGGAGGCGCTCGGACCGGTACGGAGAGAGCCGCTGGGCGCTGACGAAGCAGCTGAGATGCCGGCTGCGGAGCGCTCCGAGGCCGTCTTCCCGGCACCCGCGGGGCCGTCAGAGCTCGGAGCACGCGCCGATTCGCAGGGACCAGGCGAAGCATACGAATCAGACGCCGACGACTTGGACACTCTCGGCGACCCCGAAGATTGGGACGGCGACGATTACCTCATCGAGAATGAGCCTGGTGATCTCACGACCGCCTCTGGAGCACAAAGATCTCCTGCCGATGGTCTCGATCGTGAAGCCGACTGGGAGGAGGACCCCGGTGCGGCGTCGGGAGACACGGTCGCCTACGACGTCGACTCGGCTTCAGAAGAGGATTCGGATGAGGACGTTTTGGAGGAGACCCCGGAGTTTCTACAGGACACCCCAGAGCACGATCGCCTGTGGTTTGAGCAGCGACCCCCTCGGGACTTTGACTTCGACGAGTAGCCCCCTTCGAGCATCTAGACTTTCT